>JAHEDC010000435.1 GCA_024641425.1 Verrucomicrobiales bacterium
ATCACGGCGGCCACACTGGGTTCCTCCTCGAAGGCCTGAAGGGCGGCCGGGAGTTCGCCGGGAACGAATCGGACAATCAGGAGGCCGGCCTGCCCCTCTTCCGAATTGCCTCCATAGCCCCCGACGACCATGCCCCCGTGGGCTGCAAGCAGCGCGTTGATCTCGGCGGTGGTCGCGTTCGGCGAGGGCATGACGAGCAAGGTATCGCTGGAGATCCCACCAATACCCGTTTCCGCGTCCTCGAAAATGAATGCGGCCGCATTCACCTGATAGGGCAGCAACGGAAGGGAGTCGTGGACGTTGCGGCTCGCCAACCCTCCGATGAAGCTGATACCGGAATCAAGGTGAGCATCGGAAAGGTTCGCCCCGGCGAGATCCGCACCATTGAGCATCGTCCCCGTGAGATCGGCATCGCCGAAATCAATTCCGGTAAAATCCATGCCGGAAAGATCCTGCCCGGAGAGATCGAGGAGAAGGCGCAGGCGGAAATAAGCGGCTTCCCCGAGTGGAACCCTTACGCTGTGACTCATGGGGCCTCCGCCGATACGCGTCGGTATGAAGGCGCCAAAGTCGGCCCACGCGGTGAGACCATCGCTTTTCTCCATCTGGAATCCGTAGTAGAGCTCGGTTGCTGAACCGGGGTTCAGTGGCTTCGCGGCCCAAGTCAGGACGACCTCGTTGCCCTCCCGGACCGTGGAAAGCACGGGGATTTCCGCACTCGATTCGCAGGCAGCAAACACAGCGGCAACGAAGAGAAGGGGTGTTTTCATGGGGTCCATTCGTGGAGGGCGCGGCGCGCGGTGATGACGACGATCTGATCGAGGTCCGAGCCCGGGCGAAGCGTGACCGTGAGCGTCCGTCGGTCCGGCGACAGGAAGAAGGAATCCCCTCCACCGAGTTCCGGGCCATCGCTCGCGGCGTAATCGCGCTCCACCGTTCCGGCGAGCAGCGCATTGCCGCCGCCGGAGGTCGGATCAACGCGGATCCCTAGAATGTCCCGGTCGAAGGTCATCGATCCCGTCAGCGTCGGATCACTGCCGTCCGGAGCGTCGGCGTGGATGAGATACGAGGTGTAGATCCCGTCGGGGAGCAGGGTCGGCGACAGATCGTTGGGCTCGTCGTAGGTTCCGGGCAAAGCGACGTCGACCATGACCGGACCAAACGCATTGTTGTCCGTGCAGGGAAATGTCGCGGGGCCGGAAGACGTCTCAATCTCCACCTCGTCGGCGACGAAAACGCGAAGGGCCGTCGCGCTTTCCAGAATTCCCGCCCGGACGCTTGAGGGCGGAATGATCTCCTCGAAAGCGCCGGAAACCCCATTCAAGGGGAACGTTGCCGCAAGATAGGTTCCTTGCTGCCCGGGAAACCCGCCGGACTGACTTCCTCCTCCGAGTCCGCCTTGAAGTTGAACGACAAGCTGATCGGTGATCGAACTTCTCGAAAACATGGCAACTCGCCCTCCTCCACCGCCTCCGTAAAGGGTGTTGTTCGGATTCTGAGGGGCGGCGTTTCCTCCCGCCGCATCCAGAATCCCGCTGCCGGCGACGCTTTGCCCGGAAAGAAAAACCGAGCCTCCCGAGGACGCGATGCCGCTTGACCCGGCGCGAACACGGATCTCGCCATCGATGGTCAGGACACCACCCGCGTGGAGGATCACCGCCCCTCCCGCCGCCGCGCCGCTGCCTGGGGAGCGTGCATTGTAGGGACTGCCGTAGGCGAAACTTCCGAATTCCGTGAGGAGCGTCGGCGTGAATCCGAGACAAACTTCACAGCGATCCTCCCGTTCCACATTACCTCCATCCCCGCCGTGCGCGTTCCCACCGATGATCATCGGAAGGTTGGGATTGCAGTCACGGGAGGTGGACACACCCGATGCCCCCATGGCATCCCCGAGGGCCCGCGCGGAGAGCTCGATGAGACTGCCGGCGCCGACAGCGATCTCGCCGCCCGCGACAATCTCAAGCACCCCGTTCCCAAATCCAACCGGACGAGTCACCCGTGCCCCCCCTGTCAGCGAAAAGTCACCCGTCAGCCGAGTGAAGCCCTCCATCGGAGTCGCCTCCCCCGCTTCAACGCCGCCATTCCCGATCTGGAGTGATTCGACGCCCCCGATCGTGAGAGAGACGGTGCCGGAGGCTCCCGGGCGAAGCGTTGGACTGAAGGTTTCAAATTCTCCCGTGAACGTCGACAGGCTGGCCTCGACGGCGATACGGCCTCCCGCGCCGCAGCCCCCCAGCGGAACGCTGCCGGTTCCCGTGCCACCGTTCGCGGATATTCTTCCGGTGCCCGAAAAGCTCGCACAAGTCACCCACACGCTGCCGCCGGAGCCGGTGGAACGGCTTGAACCCCGGTCCTCGCCGTCCGCGCGAATCTCACCTTCGAGCATCAGGGTATCGACGAGAATCCGCAACGCGCCGCCCCCCCAGCCCGAGGCCCCGCTTCCCATGGCGATCGGCTGGCGCATGTCACCGTAGATGGTTGAATCCAGAGGCGCGGAAACGAGCCACCCCAAGCCGCCCACACCGGCGTGCCCTCCGCCATGGGAGACCTGCGCGCCGACCGGCACCGGTGGGGCCCCCGGCCCGGCATAAGGTTCATGGCCCCGCGCGCTGACCTCCAGCGCGGCACCATTCGCAATCGTCAGCATTCCGGGAGTCTCAAGACGAAGGGGCTGACCGTAAACACCTCCAACGCGTGCCGTTCCCGAGATCTCGATATCCGTGTCGAACACCAATCCACCCCCTACAAACTGCGTGAGGCCTCCCAGGAGACCCGTTGCGCGCGACTGGTTCCCGTTGTCATAACGCAGTAATCCCCGTGGCGCGCTGCGATCCCTCAGATAAACGGATCCCGGTCGTCCGCCCGGGCTTCGATCATGCCCGTGAACGTGGCCGTGTCGTCGGAATACACGGCCACTCGTCCCCCTCCCCCCGCACCGTTGTTCGAACCCGGCACCCCTCCATTCGCACGGACGACACCGGCTCCCGCGAGAGTCCCGCACTCGATCCAAATACTGCCGCCGGCTCCAGCACCGCCATCGGATTCGCCATCGGCGGCGATCACGCCTTCCACCTTGAGTATTCCACCCGCCTGTAGTCGTAGCGCCCCTCCGCCGCCGCCCGAAGATCGATTGCTTCCACTTCCCATCGTCACCGGTTCGTCAAACGAACCGTAGGCCACGCCCAACGCCAAACGATCGCCAATGAGGCGGCCTGCCCCGCCTTGTCCTCCGTGCGTACCTCCGCAAGCCCCGGATCCCGCGCCCCCGATCTGATCCGCCACCCCCGGCCCTTCGCCGGGAGGATGCCCTTTCGCGGTCACGTCGATCGCGCCATCCAGTTCAACTGTAATGTTCCCCGAGGTATCAATGGTGAGTGGAACCTCCAATGGAGTCGAAAGCCTCGCCCCCGAGCGGACGACAATGTCAGTATCAAAGCGAAGGGAATCCTGCACTACCGGCGTTTCGGTACCCGCGCCACTGACGCCGCCATTGTCGTAGACGAGAAACCCGCGCGCCGCACTGCTTTGCTTCCTGTAGACACTCCCCGCACCGCCCGCATTGCCGTTGAGGCCGCTCCGCGCACTGAGTTCGCCCGCGAAGGTCGACACCCCGTAATGAATCGCCACCCGCCCTCCCCCTCCTGCTCCGGACAGCGCCCCACCAGCCGCCCCGTCCGCACGCACACTGCCTGTCCCCGAGAAAATCTGGCAATCCATCCAAACGCTTCCACCCGAGCCCGAGGCGCCGTTGCGTGTGCCGTCCGCCACGATGAGGCCATCGATCGTCGCGGTCCCTCCAACGATGATCCGCAATGCGCCCCCGCCCTTCCCAGTGCCGCGACTGCCACCACTGCCCATCTCAACAGGACGTTCGAGATCCCCATAAGCTGGCCCCTGTTTTTCGGCCGGATAAAAGCGACCGAGACCACCGAGCCCTCCGTGACATCCCCCCGTCGAGCCATCGCCTCCACCCGTATGCACCGCCGGCGCGCCCGGCCCTTCGTTAACCGGATACCCCGCGCCAGCGACATCGATGGCGGTTGTCGCAGCAAGGAACAGATCACCTGTCAATGCCACCGAGAGCCTCGCGTACGCGTTCGCCAACGGTTTGAGGATCGCCGTGTCCGTGAGCGTCAGGCTCGCCAGATTCATCCGTGATCCGAGTGAGAATACCGCATCGTCGATCACGAGGGATCCGTTGCCCATCACCGCGGCGGCTCCCGCATCCGACGAAACCTCGACGACCGGCCCGTTCGCATCGCAGGGGGCAATGAGCACCACATCTCCGACACCGGGAATCTCACCCGTGCTCCAGTTCGCCGCCGTATGCCAACTCCCGTCGCCGGCCGCGATCCAACTCACGACCCGTGTTCCGAGCGTCGCCGCGAAATCCTCGATATCCGCTTTGCCGTTCCCGTTCGCATCCAGACACGAATTATTCGCAACCCTCGGATCGAGGGCCGGGTCGGCCGCCTCGAAGCCATCGCCAAGACCGTCGCCGTCCGTGTCCGAATGCAAGGGATCCGTGCCCGCGTCCTCCTCGTCGATGTCCCGGAGCCCATCGCCATCGCGATCCATTGGGCGAGCCCTGATCCGGAAAAACGTCGTGTTGTTGCCTTGCCCCATTCCCCATTCAACGATTCCACCCGTGCCGGCCTTGAGGGCTCCATTCGGGAACCATGCCTCCAAATCACCGCCCGCCTCCGGATTGTATTCGACACCCCGTTTGGATGGAGTCCGAAGAATCAATGACTCCCCAGACACCAGCGTAATTCCCGGTCGATCATTCGCATCCGTCGGATCCGTCTCGAAAAGGGATTCATCCAACAGCTGGAAACCGTCATGGTCATCGTCGGAAACGGGATCAAGCCCCACGACTCCGTAGCGCGCCGCGTAGAGATCATCGACACCATCGGCATTCAAATCGATGCCGCTCGAAGCATGGGGACAGCAAAGAAAAGGAAGCCCGATGGCTAGAAGACCGAAGGAAACTGGCGACCGAATATTCACGTTCTCCCCAATGACTAGCCTTCCACTGCCTGCCGATTTCAGAATTTCTTCGGAAACCGCGAGATTCCCGCTCGGCGAGAGCGAACCGCCCCGCTCGCTTGCCCACTATTACCGTTTTTTCATGGCGGAGACTTTCTTGCCGGGCCATGCCCGCGATCATGGACCCGCCGGATTCAGGAAATGATCTCCCCAATGACCTCGCCGCCGGTCTGGCTGAGCTGCTTGTAGCGGCCACCGTGGAAGTAGGTCAGCTTGTTGTCGTCCAAGCCGAGAAGATGGAGGATCGTCGTGTGCAAATCCTTGATCGGATGGACGACCTCGACGGCCTCGTGCCCGATCTCGTCGGTCGCGCCCACGTAATGCCCCGCCTTCACCCCTCCTCCGGCGAAGAGGACGAACATCCCCTTCGGATTGTGGTCGCGTCCGACGCGGCCGCGCTTGACCGCGTTGTCGGGCGAGCGTCCGAACTCGCCGCAACAGACGACCAGCGTCTCGTCGAGCAGATCGCGTTGTTTGAGATCGCGGATCAGCCCGGCGAGCGGCTTGTCGGTGGCGAGAATACGCGCGCCGTGGGCGTTCTTCAGGTCGTCGTGGGAATCCCAGCCGACCGAGTAGGCCTGCACGAAGCGGACGCCCTTCTCGACAAGTC
>JAHEDC010000436.1 GCA_024641425.1 Verrucomicrobiales bacterium
TAACTTAGACAGTGCCCTAACTCGCGTGGTTACTTATCAACATGATCACGCTAAACATTAACGCGCAGGTTTATCAGGTCGATGTTCCGTCGGATACCCCGCTGCTCTGGGTCTTGCGCGACATCCTTTTCCTCACGGGAACGAAATACGGCTGTGGCATTTCCGTGTGCTGGGCCTGTTGTATCATCGTGAACGGGGAACCGGAGAAATCCTGCGACTTCACCGTCGGCGCGGCGCAAGGCAAGACGATCACCACCATCGAGGGACTCTCCACGATGTCGCCGGATCCGAACAATCCGATCAATCGCCTCCAGCAAGCCTGGATCGATCACCAGGCTCCGCAATGCGGATACTGCCAGTCCGGCATGCTCATGAAGGCGGCGGCACTTTATCTGGAACGGGCGGGCGAAGACAATCCGATTCCTTCCGACGGCGACATCAACGGCGCCATGAAAAACATCTGCGTCTGCGGCACCTACCAGCGCGTCAAGGCGGCCATCAAGGCCGCCGGTCATCCCTAAATCCCGGAGATTATTCCCATGTCGCCATCCACTGTATCCCAAGCGAGCGCGGTCAATCGCCGCCAGTTCCTCAAGGCCACCGGAGGTTTCCTCCTCGCCGTCACTCTCGAAGCCGGAAACCAGCGGGCAATGGCCGAGGGCGAGACCGTATCCGGCGTTACGAATTTCATCCGCATCGGCGAGGATGAGTCGATCACCGTTCTCGTCGGAGGCGGCGAAATGGGCCAAGGGATCTACACCGGTCTCTCGATGGCCGCGGCCGAGGAACTGATGGTGCCGTGGGAGAGCGTGAAGGTCGAACCGCTCCCCGCCAGTCTTTCCTGGCTCTCGGCCGGCAGCGGGGGCATTCGCTCGCGCCTTCCGACCTTCCTCAAGGCGGGCGCGGCGGCACGCGAGATGCTTGTTTCCGCCGCCGCGCAAACCTGGGGCGTCGCGCCCTCGCTTTGCCAAGCGGTGGACGGCACGGTGCGGAACACGTCGACGAACGAGACCCTCACCTACGGCCAGCTCGCTGCCCTCGCCTCGACCCTCTCGGTTCCCGCCAATCCCACACTCACTCCCTCGAGTGCCTACCGTATCATCGGGACCCCGGCCGCTCGCCCGGATCTTCCGTCGAAAACCGACGGAAGCGCGAAATACGGTCTCGATGCCGTTGTTCCCGGAATGGCTTTCGCCATCATCAAGCATTGCCCGACGATGGGCGGCACCTTGAAGAACACGCCGTCCGTTCCGCCCGGAGCGAGCGCCGTCGTCCCGCTCGACAATGCCTATGCCCTCGTCTCGTGGCGGCCCGGTGCCAATACATGGGGCCTGATGGAAGCGGCGAAGGAAATCGGCGGCAATATCTGGAACAATCCTCCCGGCGCCGCCTTGCTCGACAGTAAGGTCTTTAGCGATCAGGCGATGAACCTTCTCGGACGCGGCACTCCTTATATCTCGGAAAAGGATGGCGACGTGGACGCGGCTTTCGCCGGTGCCGCGCAGACGCTGGAGATGACCTACACCCTCCCCTATCTCCCGCACGCCTGCATGGAAGTGCTGAACTGCACCGTGCGCATGACGCCTCCGACCGGCACGCCGACGGCCTGCGAGATCTGGGCGCCGACGCAGGCTCCCAATTCCGTCCTCACCACCGCCGCCAACGTCACGGGACTGCCGAAATCCGCGATCACGATCTATCCGATGTTCATGGGCGGCGGTCTGGGACGGAAGTTCGAGCAGGACTACGTCTCGCAGGCGATCCGCACCGCGATGGCCATCGGTCGGCCCGTGAAACTGACCTGGCCGCGCGAGGAAGACATGGCCCGCGACCAATATCGGCCGATGGCGGTGACACGGATCAAGGTCGGACTTGATGCCGGAGGAAACATCACCGCGTGGGCGAATCGCCACGTCTCCCCGTCGATCTCCGCCCAACGGGGACGGAATCTTGGCTCCACCGGTGACAATAATGCCACCGAAGGCGCGACCCACCTGCCCTATGCCTTCGGCACCCGCCTGATTGATTACGTCGTTCATCCCTCCCCGATCCCCGTCGGCTACTGGCGTTCGGTCGGCTACTCGATCAATTGCTTTGCTGTCGAAAGCGCCATCGACGAGGTCGCGCTCGCCACGGGGGTCGATCCTCTCGCCCTCCGGCAACAACTCATCTCCGCCAGCGACGATCCGCTCGCCGAACGCACTTTGGCGGTCTTGAATGCCGCCGCCGCTCTCGGGGGATGGGGCACCGCCCTACCAGCCGGACGCGCGCGGGGGATCGCGGTCGGCCAGGCCTTCGGCACCATCGTCGCCCAGGTCGCCGAACTTTCGGCCCCGACGGCCGGGAATTTCACCCTTCACAAGGTCGCCTGCGCGGTCGATTGCGGCACAGCGGTAAATCCCGATTCCGTCGAAGCCCAGATGCAAGGGGGCATCTTCCACGGCCTGAGCGCCGCGAAGTGGGGCGAACTCAAATGGACCGCCGGGAAATCGAGCGTGAAGAACTTCAACAAGTTCCGCATGACCCGCCTGAGCGAGGCTCCGGTCATCTCCCTCCAGATCCTCAACAGTGGCGCGCCCATGACCGGCTGCGGTGAACCCGGAGTTCCACCGATCGCCCCTGCCGTCGCCAATGCCTACGCGAAGCTCACCGGCACGCGTCTGCGCAACCTGCCTTTCTTCCCCGGTGCCACCATGGGCGGCTAGCGAAGCACTCCGATGAAGACGCTCCAACGCATCGTCGAACTCGCGCGCGAAACGCCCGCCGGACAGCCGCTGGCGATGGCGACCGTCGTCCGCGTCCGCGGTTCCGCGTACCGTCGGCCCGGAGCCCGGATGCTCGTCACCGCCGAGGGCCGCACCGCCGGCATGATCAGCGGCGGCTGCCTCGAACAGGACGCGAAGGAGCGGGCTCGCGAGGTGATGGAGACAGGCCGGGCGCGGCTCGTCACCTACGATTCCACGGCTGCGGAGGATATCGTCTTCGGACTCGGGCTCGGCTGCAATGGCATCGTTCAGGTTCTCTTCGAACCCCTCGTCGCGGGCGAGGAAACCGGACTCCTCGGCTTCCTTTCCTCCTGCGTCGCGCGGCGTCAGGTCGGCCGCATCGCGACCGTCATTGAGTCGAATTCCCTTGCGCTCGGCTACCGGTTGCTGCGCTGGCCCGATGGCTCCGTCGAGTCTTCCACCAGCGACTCCCCATCCACCGACGCCGCCCTGCTGCAAACGTTCCAGGAATGCGCGAACCGGCGAACCGCCCTGCGCGAGTTGGCGCTTCCCGACGATCGCGCGGCCTGTGTGTTCGTCGAAGCGATCACACCGCCGGTGCAGGTTACGATTTTCGGTGCGGCGGACGACGCGCTTCCCCTCGCCCACCTCGCGAAGCTTCTCGGCTGGCATGTCAGCGTCATCGACGCCCGCCCGGCCTACGCGACGCGGGAACGCTTCCCGGACGTCGACGCCCTCCATTGTCTGCGCCCCGCCGCGCTGCCGACCAGCACGGAAGTCGTGATTCCGCCGGAGTCGCTCGTCATGCTCATGACGCACAGCTTCACCCACGATCTCGCTCTGCTCCGCGTTCTCCTTCCCGAACCGCCGCGCTATGTCGGCATCCTGGGTCCGAAATCCCGCACCGCGCGACTGCTCGACGCTCTTTCTGAGCAAGGCCTTCGCTTTCCCGACGAAACCCTCGCCCGCCTCCATGGCCCCGCCGGCCTCGACATCGGTGCCGAAACGCCCGAGGAAATCGCCATCTCCATCATCGCGGAAATGCAATCCGTCCTCGCCCAGCGGCGGGGCGGAGCCCTCCGCGACCGCCTCGGCCCGATCCACGATCCCGCCGACCAACCCGCCGCCGCGCCATGAGCACCGGCATCGTCATCCTCGCCGCCGGAGAGTCCGCCCGCATGGGCGCACTGAAGCAATTGCTTCCGTATCGCGGAGGCACCCTGCTCCAACACGCGATCGAGACCGCGCTGGCAGTGCCCGATTCTCCGGTCGTGGTCGTCCTCGGCGCGCACGCGGAGAAAATCACCGCTGAAATCGACTTTCCCCGCGTCCATGTGGTCGAAAACCACGACTGGCGATCCGGCATGGGCTCCTCGCTGCGGGCCGGCCTCAACGGACTCCTCGCGGCCCATCCGGATCTCTCCGCCGTCCTTTTCGCCCTGTGTGATCAGCCCCTGGTGACTTCCGCCCTGCTCCGCGACATCATCGCGCGCCATGAAGCCGCTGTCGGCTCCCTTGTCGCGTCCGCCTACGCGGGCACTCTCGGCGTGCCCGCCCTTTTCCCTCGCCGGCTCTTTCCGGAATTGATTTCCCTCGACGCTTCCCATGGCGCGCGGCATCTCCTCGCACGCTATCGCGCCGAAGCCGTGGAGGTTCCCTTTCCCGGCGGCATGATCGATATTGATACCCCTTCGGATTTCAAAGCCCTTGCCGGTTCCTCTCAGCAACTTAGCGCTCCCCTACCCTTATGAAAACTGCGTTCCTCCTTCTTCTCCTCGCTTTTTCCTCGGCGAACGCGAGCATTCTCACCGTGACCTCCACCGCCGATTCCGGAGTCGGCTCCCTCCGCACGCAGATCACGGCGGCGGCGAGCGGCGATACGGTCAATGTTGCGGTCACCGGAACCATCACCCTGACAAGCGGAGAGATCGCCATCACCGCGAAGAATCTGACCCTCGCCGGTCCGGGCGCGAACCAATTGACCATCACGACGAACGCGACAACGCGCGCCCTCAAGGTCATCAACGGACAATGCGCGATCAGCGGATTGACCTTCACCAACTGCAAGGGCCTTCCCGGAGATATTGACACCGGAGGCGCCATCTGCGTCGATAACTTCACTGCAGGAGGCACGGACAAGGTGACGACGCTCCGTGACTGCGCCTTCACCAATAACCAGTCCGGATGGGGCGGCGCGGTCGATGTCTTCAGCGGCGGTCTCGTCGTCGAGCGCTGTAGCTTCAGTGGCAACTCCTGCAACGGACTCGCCTTCTCAACCAACGGCGGCGGCGGAGCGATCAGTCTTGGCCCGACGCTTCCCTCGACGATCACGAACTGCACCTTCTCGAATAACATCCAGAACGGCACCGCCACCGGCCAACCGGGCGGCGGCGCCCTCTATAACTACGGATCGGGCAGCGGCGCTCCCCCGTCCGTTGTCGTCGAGCATTGCACCTTCGTCGGTAACATCGACGCGGCTGGAGCGGCCGGTGCCATCAAGGGGAATTACACCGGGAGTTACCATACTTGGGCCGAACTCAGGAATTGCCTGCTTGTCAATAACCAGGCCCCGGAGAACACGCTGCTTAACTTCGGGGGCAACCCGACCGGCCCGCTGACCACCACTTATTCCTCCCTCGGCGGCAACGTGACCGACGAGAGCGCGACCAGCACCGCGATCCTCGCCGGAGTTACCGATGTTATCGGCAGCACTACCCTCGCCTCCACGGTCGCTCCGACGGCCGCGCCCAACGGTGGCGCCACGCCTTCCTTCGCCATCCTCCGCGGTTCGCCGGCCCAGAACAGCGGCCTCGGATCCTCCGTCGCCACCGACCAGCGCGGTGCCCCGCGCCACAGCACCGCCGATGCCGGCGCCTTCGAACTCATCGAGCCCGAACTCGCGGTCACCATTGCATCGACGCCTCTTCCCGA
>JAHEDC010000437.1 GCA_024641425.1 Verrucomicrobiales bacterium
CACCGAGCCCGATTTCGACTCGATTGTCGTTGAGCATGAACTCGACCTTTCCGACGTTCCCGAGGATTTCAAACCGTATCCTCTCGACCGCCAGACGAAGCACGCCACTCCCGGCGCGAAGATGCTCGGGGGCAAATACCCCGTCATTTCCGGTCTGGAGCACGACGAGTGGGGTCACCCGAGTTCCAGCCCCGTGCAACACGCGAAAATGAACGCCAAACGCCGTGAGAAGCTCAAAACGCTCGCCGAGGAACTCCCCCTCCCCGAAATCCACGGTGCCGAAGAAGGCGAAGTCCTTCTTGTCGGCTGGGGTTCGACCTGGGGCCCGATTCGCGAAGCCGTCGACACCCTGCGCGCCGCCGGCCGCAGCGTCTCCTGCATCCATATGCGGCACCTTCACCCGATGCCAAACGGCCTCGACAAGCTTTTCGACGGCTTCAACCATGTCCTCGTGGTCGAGATGAACGACGAGGGGCTCTATGGCTACGGCCAATTCGCCACCCTCCTCCGGGCCCGCTACGCGAACCCGCGCATCCGGAGCATCACCAAGACCGACGGTCTCGCCTTCCGCATCCGCGAGATCATCGCCGGCATCGAGGAACGCGTCGACTCCAAGTAACGAACTCCCGCCCAAAGAAACCCATCCTACCCGTCATGGCTACCGCTACCCAGGAACCCGAACCGTCCGAATCGGAGAAACTCACCAAGAAGGCCCTTACCGCCGACCATCCCACGTGGTGTCCCGGCTGCGGTGACTTCGCTGTCCTCGCTTCCTTCTACAAGGTGCTGGAAAATCTCCAGATCCCGCACGAGAAAATCTGCACCATCGCCGGGATCGGCTGCTCCTCGCGCTTTCCGTATTTCGTCAATAGCCACGGACTCCACTTCATCCACGGTCGCGCCCTTCCCCTTGCGACTGGCATCAGCCTCTCCCGACCGGACCTCCACGTCTTCGCCTTCGGAGGCGATGGCGACGGCTACTCCATCGGCGGCAACCACCTTGAGCATTGCGCGAGGAAGAACGTCAATCTGACCTACGTCATCATGGACAATTTCGTCTACGGCCTGACGAAGAAGCAGACCTCTCCGACCTCGCCCATCGGTTTCAAGTCGAAGACCGACCCCGAGGGAGCCATCGACCGACCGATCAATCCGATGCGCAAGCTCGTCTCGTCCGGCGCGACTTTCGTCGCTCGAACACATGCCTCCCAGGTGAAGCACATGATGGAGATGTTCCAGCGTGCCATCGCGCATCCGGGCTTCTCGGTAGTCGAGGTGCTCTCGGAGTGCGTCGTCTTCTACAAGGGTGCCTTCGATGACAGTACGCCGCGCAAGGGGGGCGAATACGTCCTCGTGGACGAGAAGAAGTGGGATGATACTCCCGAGGACGAGTCCCGCCACGATGTTTCCGACGAGCAGGCCGCCTTCGCTCTCGCCGGGCACCAGTTCCCCGGAAAGTTCGGCGTTTTCTACGAGAACGACCGCCCGAGTAAGAACGTCCTCGAGCAGAAATGGATCGACTCTTCCCGTGAGAAAACGGGAGGAGCCGACGCCAAGACCCTCCTTAAGAAACGTTTCGCGCTAATGAAGTAGGCCAAGGAAAGCGGGATCAAGCCCATTTCCTCGGACAAATCGGACGTTGCAGCCTGCGGTGTTTGAGGCAAACTGGACGCGCACCCTCTGCTCCCAATGACCCGCTTTCGCTTCCTTCCGGCACTTGCGCTGCTCGTTGTCACGCCCTCCATTTCCCTGGCGGTGCCTCCTGAGGCGCCGACCAACCTCGTTGTCACGTCGGAAATGGCGGGTGAATTGAACCTCGCTTGGGATGACAATGCTGACAATGAGGCCTTCTTCGTCATTCAGTTCCGCGTTCCCCCCTCGACAACCTGGAATAGCGTATCAGGGAATTACCCACCGAATACCGAGGACGCCTTTCTTACCGGCGGAAATCCTGGAACTCTCTTCGAGTTCCGCGTAATCGCTTACAATGCCGCCAACGAGTTCTCGGAATCGAACATCGCGAGCATCGTCGCGCTTGATGCGGTGAATAGCCCGAGTTACGCCGAGATTCATCTCTCGGTCCCTTTCTCCTATCAGATCGTGGCTACTGCCGCGCGGGGCAGTGCCATCGCATCGTATTCGGCAAGTGGCCTTCCGAATGGACTCGAAGTCAATCCCATGACAGGACAGATATCCGGTATTGCGACCGAGGACGGTTTCTTCCCTGCCGTCATTCTGGTTCATTACGCCGATACCCAACTCCCTCCCGCACGGGGAAAACTCGCCCTTCGCATCCCCCCCGCTCCCGCTCCACCCGGTGTGAAGTCAGAGGCTCCTCCCATTGTTCTCGCCATCACCGAGAGCACATTGGCAATCGACCTCGGAACGCGTTTTGAAGATCCGGATACGAGAATGGCAGTGCGCATGGACACCAGCCATGGAGCGATCACCGTGTCCCTCTTCGACCGCGCCGCCCCGGTTCCTGTGGAGAATTTCCTGCACTATGTCGATGCGGGGAGCTACTCGAACAGCCTCTTCCACCGCTCGGTTAACGCGTCAACGTTCGACATCATCCAGTCGGGTTCTTTCTCCGTAAACGGGTCCGGGCTATCTTCGGTTCAGACCGTCGGCCCCATCGTCAATTCCCCCGGTATTCCCAATGACCGGGGAACGCTCGCCTTGGCGCGGAGTTCAAGCCCGAATTCCGCCACGAGCGGCTGGTATTTCAATGCCAATGATAGTCCCGGCCTCGATGATTCGGCAGGCACGGGTGGCGGCTACTCCGTCTTTGGCCGGGCAACGGCGGTCTCTCTCCCTGTCATTGATAGCATTTTCGCTTTCCCCACTGTCAGCACCTCCTTCCTCGTCGATGGAGTCCTCTCTTCCGGCGCTTTTGCAACGGTTCCGACCACCAACGGAAACGCCCCCGATGGCACGAATCTCGTCATCGTCCAGCAAGTCGCACGGGTTCCCGCCCTCACCTACGCCGTCACTTCGAACTCCCAGCCCGGCGTCGCAAACGCCACAATCGTCGACGGCGACCTCATCGTCACCCCCATCAGTTCAGGAGTCACGGACCTCGGAATCACCGTCACGGACATCGACGGCAACGCTTTCAACGCCGTCGTTCCAGTGACCGTGCAGAACGTCTTCAGCCATTGGTCCGCCGCCCATGCGAACGGGGCCGGCCCTCTCATCGACAATGAGCCGGATGGCGCTACCAACGCCCTTGAATACGCCCTTGGGGGAGATCCCACCCTCATGGATTCCCGCGAGATTCTTCCGACCGGAGGCACCACCGACGCGAATGGAATGACCTACCTTACCCTCGCCTTCTCCCACTTGAAAAATGCTGCGGATCTCACCTACGTCGTTGAAAAGAGCGGCAATCTTATGGATTGGACAACGGTCTGGGAAAGCAGCGATGGATTTGCGCATCCCGCCGTTGTCTCGAAGGTCGATAGCGGCGACAAAACGTTGCTCACGGTGCGGGATCCGATGGCCATGACACCCGGATCAAAGACGCACCTGCGCCTCCGGATCGAAATCGCCGCGCCTTAGCCGCCATGGGGTTATCGCCCTGCGATTCGCTCACGAAGAACGGGGCTACGGAATCGCCGTCAGACTGGCGTGGAACGCATCCCAGTCGTCGAGATTATTCAGCGAAACGGCGTCGATGGCCGCCCCGTCCCCATTCAATCCGCAGTCCGAGAGGATCGTCGCGCGCACGTCGGAGCTATGGGCGTAACCGGCGATACTCCGGTTGATTGCCGCCGCAACCGAAGGATCGATCCGCCCGCCCTTCCGCTCCAGTATCCATCGTTCGGTTTCCGGATAACTGGGTTTGGCCGCAGCAATGAAGGCGAGGAACTCCTCGCGACCGATTTTGAGCCCGTCGAGCACCAACTGATCGAAACCTTTCCCGCAGGCATCGTAATGTCCGTGTAATTTACCTACCGCTCCCAGCGACGCCTTTTGCCACAATCGCGGCAGATGGAGAATTCCGAGGGGGCCAGCCACTCCGGAACTAATGAGAGGAATGTGTTTCAAAGCTTCTGTCATCATCAGGCGAATGAAGCACCATTACCGCGAATTGCACCCGATTCGATGCTCCCGCCCACTTCCGCATTGTCAGAACCCGCCCGTCCTGCTAGAAACCGTGGAAATCACACCTCCCGATGAGACCGACGGTTCCCGCCACAATTCAGCTTCAACGCCTTCTCCCCGCCGTTGTCGCACTCACCTTGGGCGTGCGTCCGCTTTACGGCGGGCCGATTGAGAAGACCAGCCCGAAAAGTCACGCGGCCCAGGCGAGCGATTCCGAGTTGCTCGCCGCAGCCCTTTCAAGTATCGAGCGCGAACGCCGGGCCATCGCGAAAGAGCGGGAAGCGACGGAACAACTGGCCAAAGAAATCCTCGAAGCACTCCGAACCGCCGGCAGGGCAAGTCCCGAATCGTCCGAAACTCTCCGAAAGCTCACAGGCAAGCTCGCCGCCGCCGAACGCGCGCACCAGGCGGCCCAAATGAAATCGGAAACAGACCAGGAAAGGATTCGGGCGCTCGAACAGCAAGCCGAGAAAGCGCGGGACTCCGAACAGGCCATGGCCGTCGAACGGGCTGAAATCGAAGCGAGAACCAGGGAGGCGCAAGTCCGCATCGCCTCCCTGTTCGAGGAACTCAACGGTTTCCGCAATCTCGCGAGGAATTGGGAGATGGAACGCGCCGACCTCGTGAAGGAACACGATGCCCTTCGTGCGGAGTCCGCCGCGTGGCAGGCGTCGGCGAACAGGGCACGGGCCGATCTCGTGAAGGAAACACTCAAGCGAAAGGAACTTGAGAACGCGCTCGCCCGGCTGGAAGCCAAGCCGAAATCACCTCCCGCGATTGGCCCGGCCCGCTACCCGAAGAACGCCGACG
Source organism: Verrucomicrobiales bacterium (assembly GCA_024641425.1). Classification (GTDB taxonomy): domain Bacteria; phylum Verrucomicrobiota; class Verrucomicrobiia; order Verrucomicrobiales; family DEV007; genus JAHEDC01. The sequence continues at coordinate 4,918 of JAHEDC010000437.1, forward strand.
AGAACGCGACCGAGAACGCACGCATCCTTCGTGAGGCCCGGGGGGTGCTGGATGATTTCCCCGAGGCTAGCTTCCACCTCGTCGGCCATACGTCCAGCGAGGCCACTTCCTCGCTAAATCTCGAACTCAGTATTCGACGCGCTCGCATTCTCGCCGAATTCCTCCAGAGTGGAGGCATCGCCACGTCCCGTATCACCTACGAAGGTCAGGGTGAATCCTCCCCCATCGCCGACAACAACACCGAGGAAGGCCGAATACTGAATCGCCGCGTCGAGATCTGGGTCACTGAGTGACCCCGAAAAAACGGCACCCGCTTTTCGCGGGGAAAAACGGGTGCCGCTACTTGGTTGGCTGTTGGCTTCAAACGCGCCGTCACGGGACGGGAACCTGGAACTCGTGAATAGGCTTATGCAAGGCTAATCCGCGAGAATCACGGAACCCACCGGAGAGGGCTGGTTGTCGTCACCGACTCCCGGAAGCGGGAAGCCGATGATAATCTCTCCCGGGCTTTCGCCCTTCGGGTAGCATGGTATTTTCATCGTTTGTCGGTTTTCTGAACCGAGGGCGGCAAGCCCTGGCTCGGAAAGGTTTCGGCGGCCGAGCCGATTACTGGCAAGCCTCGCATTCCTCACCATTGAGCATGGCCTGAATGCTACAGGCTTTGACCTCGGCCTCGGTATAGAGCTTCGCCGGAACGCTGGATGCCACCGCGATTCCCGCGGCGGC
>JAHEDC010000438.1 GCA_024641425.1 Verrucomicrobiales bacterium
AGAGGGGCGAATTCGCGGGCCTTCAGGGTGTCCTCCGCGTTTGTTAAATGCGGGAAAACGATGGCCGCGAGAAGCGGGGCGGGGTAGAATGCGCGATGTTGGAGGAAGCGGAGCATGGAAAACCAAGCGTAGCTTGCGCGCACGGCGCCGCAACCGGGGAAAAATCCGTTGCCGAACCTTGTCGAAAGTGCCAATTAGTTTATATTTGCCATAATTGAAATAATTTAAAGAACGAGATTATGTGCGGAATTATCGGATATGTTGGAAAAAAGGAAGCGGCTCCCATTATGCTGGAAGGCTTGCGGAAGCTGGAGTACCGGGGCTACGACTCGGCGGGAATGGCGGTGGTCTCGGAGGGAGCAATGCATCTGCGGAAATGCGCGGGGCGGATCGAGAGCCTCGCGAAGCTGATCGAGAAGACGCCGCCAAAAGGGACAGCGGGGGTGAGCCATACGCGGTGGGCGACGCACGGCCCGCCGACGGATCGGAACGCGCACCCGCATTACGATAAGTCCGGTCGCCTTGCCCTGGTCCACAATGGCGTGATCGAGAACTACCAGACGCTTCGCGAGAAACTCATCGCCGAGGGCCACGCCTTTCATTCCGATACCGATACCGAGGTGCTCGCGCACCTGATCGGGAAGCACTACGACGCGAGCCCGCTCGCGCATTCGCCCCGGCGGCTCATCGAGGCCGTGCGTGATGGCCTCAAGCGCGTGAAGGGCACCTACGGGATCGCGGTCATCCATCTCGATGTGCCGGAACTGATTGTCGGCGCGCGCCTCGGGAGCCCGCTCGTGGTCGGGCTCGGGCATGAGGAGAATTTCATCTCCAGCGACGCGGCGGCAGTCGTCGCGCACACGCGGGACGCGATCTATCTGAACGACTACGACCTCGTTTCGCTCACACCGAACAAGTTCGAGATCCTCTCGCTCGACGGGAGCCAGGCGCAATTTGAGGTGAGCCAGGTCGATTTCACCCAGGACGAGGCGGAGATGGGGATTTACCCGCATTTCATGCTCAAGGAGATCTTCGAGCAGCCGGAATCGCTCAAGAATGCGATGCGCGGGCGACTTTCGCTCGACGACGGCACCGCCAAACTCGGCGGCCTGAACATGACGCCGCGCGAGATCCGGGACATTGACCGGATCGTCCTCTCCGGCTGCGGCACGGCGATGCACGCGGCCATGGTGGGGGAATACCTGATCGAGAACATGGCGCGGATCCCGACCGAAGTGGAGATCGCGAGCGAGTTCCGCTACCGGAACATGCCGCTCACGAAGGATACGCTTCTTTTTGTCGTGAGCCAGAGCGGGGAAACGATCGACACGCTCGCGGCGATGCGCGAGGGCCAGCGGAAAGGGCACCGGGTGCTCGGCATCTGCAACAACGTGGCCAGCACGATCGCCCGCGAGAGCGACGGCGGCGTCTACATGCACGCGGGGCCGGAGATCGGGGTGGCGGCGACGAAGTCCTTCACCTCCCAGGTCACGGTGCTGACCCTGCTGGCTCTCTTGCTCGGGCGCATGCGGAATACGTCGATGAGCGACGGTCTCAAAGTCATCGACGACCTGCAGAGCCTGCCCGACAAGGTGGCGGAAGTCCTCAAGATGAGCGAGCGGATCAAGGAGATCTCGCACAAGTACGTGAACGCCGAGGGAATGCTTTTCCTTGGAAGGCAGTACAACTATCCCGCCGCCATGGAGGGCGCGCTGAAGCTGAAGGAAATCAGCTACATCTATGCTTCCGGACACCCGAGTGCCGAGTTGAAGCACGGGATCATCGCGCTGGTGAAGCCGGACATGCCCTGCGTCTTCATCGCGCCCGACGATGCGGTGTTCGAGAAGAACGTGAGCAACATCGAGGAGGTGAAGGCACGCCGAGGCCCGGTCATCGCCGTGACGACCGAGGGGAAAACCGAACTGGAGAAAGTGGCGGACGACGTGATCTACATCCCCGAATGCGCCGATTACCTGACGCCGATCCTGGCTTCGGTGCCGCTCCAGCTTTTCGCCTACCACCTTGCCGTCGCGCGGGGGTGCGATGTCGACAAGCCGCGGAATCTGGCGAAAAGCGTGACCGTGGAGTGATTCGGCGGGCTTGTTGGCCCGGGTGATCTGTGATAGTGTCGGCACCAATCGCCGCCGCATGACAGACCCTTCCCAGAAACCCGGACCCGGCCATGGAGACGAGATCGATTCCGGGGACGCCCTCGACATCGACTTGGATTTCGATCTTGAGGCGCTCGCTTCCGCGCCTGCCCCTGGCGGTGCCGTTGTTCCGGAGCCACCGTCGGAACCGGAGGTCGTGGTCTTCTCCCGGGGCAACGTGGTGGCGGCACCGTCGTCAATAGCGCCTTCCGTCGCATCGTTTCCGCCTCCGCCCGGAGAGGAATCGCCCCCCGGGACCGAACCGGATCCCGATGAGGCCCTATTGGATTCTGTCGAAGAGATCGAGGGGATCTTCGCCGCTCCGGCGGGCGAACCCGCGGTCGATCACGCCCTGCCTCCCCGTCGTGAGGTTCGCGGAAAGCGGCAATCCTCCCGGTCGGCGAAGGCGCCTTCGACGGCGGCTGCCGATTTGTCGCCGACCCGTGGCGTCGCTGCGCCGCTCACGCGGTCGTTTGACCAAAATCCGGCACCGACGAAACTTCCGCCCCGGCGGGCGGTAGGTTCTCCGGTCGCTGAGACTGAGGGAGGACCGGAGATTTCCGAGGAGCGTCCGACGACGCCACCGCTCGGGGTCGCCGGGGAGCAGGAGGACGTTTCGTGGCCTGACGGGATGTCGGATCCCCCGGCGGGGGATGGTTTCTCGCCGATCCCTTCTGGCAGTGCCTCGAAGGATCTCTGGAGCGGGCGCGTTCTGCCCGAACCAGGGGCCGCGCCGGGAGTGAACCGGCGGCGAACTTCCAAGGGTTTCGGCGCGAGACTGAGATCCTTGCCGTTGCGCTGGTTGGTCATCGGTGGCGCTGGCTGTTTGGGGCTGGTGGTCCTCATCTCGATGCTCGCAAGTAGTGACAAGGATACCCCCGGGAGCGCCGGGGATCCCGTGGCCGGAAGTGCCCCCGAAAAGGGTTCCGACCCTCTCTCGGCAGTCACGCGTCCCGCACTTCTGGACCAAGCCTCCGCCCTCGATGCCATTACGGCCAGCACTCCGGAGGCACGCATTCTCGCCCAGTACTCCGAGCTGGCCTCCGAATCGGCCCGGCGCTACTTCGCCGCCACCACGGTGGAGGAGATGCTTACCGTGGTGCGGGACCCCGGGCGCGTGGAGCCGCTGATGCGCGAGTTCTATGCACGGAATCCGCTCCGGGCGAAGGAGTTCCTCGATCTCGTTCTGGCTCCGGGGGACGACGCGATGATTGGCTCGAAGGTATTCTGGCGCGCCAGGATCCATCTCAAGGACGAGGGAAGGAGCTTCCTCATTTTCGAGCAACTGAAATCCGGTTCCCGCAAGGCCTTCCTCGTCGATTGGGAGACCACGGTGAAATACAATCCGATGCGCTGGGATGCCTTCGCGACCGAGTGTCCCACGGAGCCGATGGAAATGCGCGTGTTCTGCACTCTCTCGACCGAATACCGCGCTCCCTTCAACGATGATTCGAAGTATGCCGCCTTTCTGCTGACCCACTCCGACGGCGCTTCCGAGGTTCACGCCTACGCGGAACGCGACAGCGAGGCCGGCCGGCGATTGCTGGCGATCGCCGAGGATGATTTCGAGGTGCGGGTTTACCTGAAGCTTCGTTTTGCTCCCGGCTCCAAGGAAAGTGTCGAGATCCTCGAAATGATCGACTCCGAGGATTGGATAGTCTCTCGATGAAGCGTGCCTTTCCAGTCCGGTTTTCCGGTCTTCCTCCGGCGGCTGTGCTCGGTGCGCTGCTCGTCGGGGTGGGGATGGGATCGCATTCGCGAGCACAGGACGCCGACGCCGCTTCGATTCCTCCCCTTGAGACTCCGGCAATCGAGACGCTGGACGTCGCGTCCTTGTCTCCCGACGGGCGGGCCCGCGATTACGGGCTGCCGACGCCGGACGAGTTCCTCGGGGCGCTGGCGAAGGAAACCAACCCGCGCTGGCGCACGCTTTATCGTCCCCAACTCGCGCACACCCTCGGGGATCGCAGCAAGGCCGCGGTCTGGCTCGGGGCCCGGGTCGCCGAGGTCTACCTTGCCGCCGCCGCCCGAGACACCCAGCAGGTGCGCAATCTTGGAAAGGACCTCCAGGCCTACGGGCGCATTCTCGGTATTGGGGAGAAGATCGCGCCCCGTCTCATTCGCCTCGATGCGGTCGCGACGGCCCAGGACTGGAATGGGGTCCGATTCGAGGTCGAGACCCTCATGCGGGAAGACGCCGACTTCCTTCGCGCGCAGAGGGATGAGGATCTGGCGGAACTCTCGATCATTGGCCTTTGGCTCCGGCTCCTTGAAGTGGGAACCGCCGTTGTGAATAGCAAGGATTTTCCGGAGTTGTCCCTCTGCGTCGGGGGGCCGGGGCTTGTCGATCGGGTGGCGGCCCGGTTTTCCCGCCTGAGTGAGGCCACCCGGGGAGAGAAGGCCCTGTCCAAAACCCTGGAGCACCTTGAGAAAATCGGACGGTTCTGGAACGTGGAAAAAGCCGCCTCCGGTCGTGCCTACACCGACGAGGATGTTTTGGACAGTCACAAACGTTTGGAATCGTCCCTGGAGGCCCTGACGAGCAAATGAGAGTCCCTGTTCCGCCAATGCGATTCGCCCGGCGGGCGGTTGCGGGCCTTCTTGGCATCCTGTTTTCCGCGCTGACGCTTTGTGCGCAGGAGCCCGCGCCGGTGGAGGTATCGCCAAAGGAAGCGCGTGAGGCGGCACGGTTCATCGCCCGCTCCCGGCTGCTGGATACCGCCCATGCCCTCGCGGTGGCCGAGGATGGAACGCGGCGCAGCGGGCCTTGGGAGGGATGGCTCGGCTCGGAAGGGGAGACCGTGATTCCCCTTCAGCTATTTCGAGGCCACACCTACCATATCGTCCTGGGCACCAGTTCCGCGGAAGGCGGGCTACGTGCCGATCTCTTCGACGGACTGGGCAGCCACGCGGAGGTTGAAACCACCGCTGGCGGGGGGCGCATCATCCTGACCTATACGCCAGCTTCGAGTGGAACCTATTATCTGCGGCTGCGTTTGGCACCCGGACACGACGGTGGCGCTGTGGCCTTGACTTACATTTACCGTTGATCCCATCATTCCGCCCCATCCCCAATACCCATGGATTCCACTACTTCCGGCACCTCTATCGTCCAGTTCTCCGTCATGCTCGAAAACCGGGTTGGCGCCTTGCTCTCGCTCGTGCGCCTGCTCAATGACAATCTCGTCGAGGTGCTCGGCCTCAGCGTCCAGGATTCCTTCGATACGACGGTCGTCCGGCTCGTCGTCACCGACCAGGATACCGTGCACACGCTCTTCATCGAGAAGGGGATTTCCTTCGGCTCCTGCGAGATCATCGTGGTCGAACTCAAGGAAGGGCCCACCGGACTCAGCGCCTGCCTCTCGACCCTCCTCCGCGCCGAGACCAACATCCATTTCAGCTACCCGCTTCTCGTCCATCCCGGCGGGAAGTCGCTCCTGGTGCTGCGCGTGGATGACCA
>JAHEDC010000439.1 GCA_024641425.1 Verrucomicrobiales bacterium
ATCGACGACCTTTGCGGGCACCTCCCCGTCGACCGGAACCGCATTTACCTCTCCGGATATTCCATGGGCTCCCACGGCATCCAGGCCCTCCTCAAGAGCCGCCCCGACTTCTACGCCGCCCTGCTCGCCGACGGGCCCGACAACCCCGCCTTCCCCGACGACACCACCACCGCCCTCTGGCTCTGCTACTCCGGCGAGCGGAAAAGCGAGACTCTCCCCGCCCTCGCCGAGCGCTTCCAGGCCAAGTCCATCCCCTTCCACCACGACATCTTCCCCGACCAGACCCACAACCAGATCCACTGGAAACTCGCCCACGACGAGAACGTCTTCCCCTGGCTCTTCCAGCGAACCAAAGCCGCGCCCTGAGCGCCCTCCCTCCCCGGCCCGGAACAGGCGAAACCCCTTGCCGTGCCTGGCCCCAGCCGACACCGTGGGGGCGGAAAAAACTCGCCGTTTATGAAAGTCCGCCCCGGTTCCCTTCCCCGCTTCTGCTCCGCCCCACGCCTCGCCCTCGGCCTCTGCGTCGCACTCCCCCTCCCCCACGTCGTCTCCGCGCAGGATACCCCCGACGCCCCCGCCCCGCAGAAAGCCCCTGCCGAAAAGCCCACGACCGATCCGAAAGAGGCCGAAACCCTACGCCACCGCTCCGACCACCTCGACACTCTCGAAAGCCGGAAGCATTTCGCCCGAGCGCTCCAGAGGCAGGGGAAGCTCGCGGAGGCCGAGACGGAGCACAGGGCGGTGGTGGCCGTTTTGAGCCAAGTGCTGGGAGCCGGGCGTTTCGAGACGCTCGACGCCCGGCGCGAGGTCGCCCTCGACCTCGCCCCTCAGGGGAAGCACGGCGAGGCGGAAGCCGAATTTCGCGCCCTGCTGGCCATCGAGGAGAGTGTACTTCCCGCCACGCTCCAGAACCGGAAGAGCCTCGCGGATACCCTGTTGCAGCTTGGCAGGCCCGTCGATGCCGAAGCCGAGATCCGCTCCGTCCTCGCCATCAGGGAGCGGGAGTTCGCAGCCGACGACGCGAGAACCTTCGCCGCACGCCACACCTTCGCCAAATGCCTGCGGGATTTAGGCCGGAAGGCGGACGCGCTCCGGGAGGCGGAGGCGGCTTACGCGGCGTTCCGGAAGCTGCTGGGAAGCGGGAATCCGCAACCGGTGGCCGCGAAGGGATTAGTGGAAGAGCTGAAGGCGGCGGAGTGAGCGCGGCGGGTCGGAGGGCAGGCGCTCCGCTGGCCACCTGCCTTTCACGGGCAACGGGTCGGAATTGGCGAACCCGGAGGGTCCCAAAGCCACAGCAGGCGGGGGTTGAGCGGAGCGACACCCTCGTTTTCTCCCCAAGAGCGTCCGACTCCGGCAGGAGGCGCGGCCCGGTCGCGATCTCGGGGAAACCGCACGACGGGCTGCGTTGCCTGCCGGAGTCGGACGCTTCCGGGTGGATACCGGGGGTGTGGGCCGAACCCTTTGCGGTGTTAAAGGCCGACGGCGGGCCTACGGCGCGGGGACGGCGGCGAGGGTGACCTGTGCGGTGGCGAGGGGCTCGGCGTTGGCTCCCGCGGTGATGCTCCCCCGGGCCAGGAGGAGCCCGCCGAGGCGACCGGTGATCTCGGCTTCGATCCGGAGGCGGGTGCCGGGGGCGACGCTGCCGAGGATCTTCGCCAACCGGATGCCCGCGAGGCGGAGGTTCCCGCCCCCGGCGGCGATGCCGGCGAGCTGCGCGATGGCTTCTACCATAAGGACGCCGGGTAGGATGGGCTCGCCGGGAAAGTGGCCGGCAAGAAAGGGCTCGTCGCCGCGGAGATGATAGATCCCCGATGCGCGGACTCCCGGCTCAAGGCTCAGCAGTTGATCGACGAAACGGAAGGCCGGCCCGTGGGGCAGGCCCGCGAGAGCGACCTCCAAGACGTCGGTTTCCTGATCCATGGAAGTCAGCCCGCCTTCTTCTCCTCGATCTTGTAGCCGCTGAGATCGGCCTCGAATCGCCCACTCTCCGGCGCCGGATTCTTCTGGGTCTTCAGGAGGCGCGTCGTAATCGACGAACTGTCGCGGAAGCGCAGATAGAAGCCGCGGAGGTCGTAGGTCGACGCATCGATGTAGAAAACCATCTTGCGCAGGGCAACGGCGGTCTTGCGGTCGCGGATGGAAACGGTTGCTTCCCAAACCTCGTTGTTCAGGGCCATTTCGGTCAGTTTGAAGTTGCTTTCGAACTGCTCCCAGCTCCGGGGGAAACCGGATTCGAGGAAGGAAGCCCCGCGGGCCCGTTCCTCCTCGCGCAACTCCGACATCGTGTAGCGGCGGGCGGTCATCTTTTCCGGGTTGAGGATCACAAGCCCTCGTTCGCTATTCTGAATGGCGATCGCCTCCGGAGGATCCCCGATCTGCCAGCGAAAAGACCCCGGGGCCTGGAACCAAAGCTTTCCTCGGTTCACGAGGGGATTCTTGAGCGCCCGCAACTGGCGCTCCTGCTCGAATTCGGAATAGAACGATTGCACCCCCGCTTGCTTCGCGATCCATCGTTTCACCGGCGTGGGATCGAGTTCCTCCGCGGCACGGGAAGATCCGATGAGGAAGGGAGCGAGGCAAGCGAGAACGAGGACGGTTTTCATGAGGTAGGATACGGAGCCCCGTCAGGGGCAGATGCCAATGGTGGTGCGGATATCCTTCTCCAGGGATTCGGGAAAGTCCACCGCACGCCACTCAGCGTGCTCGATCTCCCGGCGGCGCTGACGGAGGGCGCGAATTCGAGAGGGAAACCGGTCCCCGAACGCACGGATGCGGGCGCGCGTCTCGCCATCGTTGGCCTTTTGCTCGAGTTCGGCGAGCAAGCGCAGGTAATCCCGTGTGAGTCCGACTCCGAAACCGAGGGCGGTAAACCGACTCGGATGCCAGGAAAGCTCTTGCACCGGTATCACAAGTCCCGGATCGGAGATCCGGAGGGTCTCCCCGACGAAGACGAAATTCCGCGTGATGAAATCGAGCATGTGAAATCCCCGGGCGTGAAGGCGTTCGAGGAGCGCGACCATACTCTCAAGATAATCCAGCGCGCGCGCGGGTTCCGCGTTGGCAAGGCGGGCGTCGAGGAAATTCCCCGAATGGACCCGATGGCGGACGACGGCGCAACGCAACTCAAAGACCCGCGGCGCATTCGAGCCAGGCAGAACGCCGAGGAACCGGCAACGATCGAGGAGGAGGAAGGGGGTGACCAGCCCGCCGAGATGGGCGAGCGTCTCGCACAGGCCCTCCCGCGGCTTCACTAGCCGAGCGAGCATCGAAAGCACGGTCCTATGGGGAACGGCCACGACCCAGTTCTCCGCGCCGAAGACATGGTTTTGGGTACCACTGCCCAAGTATTCGAGCAGTGGAATTCCGTCATGCGGTTGCCGGTCCGGCGCGTCCATGGATTCTCCTATGCCCCGCCTCTTCGCACCTGACAACCGCGAAGATCTCCTCAATAATGGGCGCGGACCTCTCCGTCGACCAACTTCCCGTTCCTCAATGCCCGCGACTCCCTCCCAGGCTCCCCCGCCCGCCACTTCCGACGCCTGGAGGCTTTTCCGCTACGTCCTGAAATACCGCGCGAAGTTGCTCTGCGGCTTCGGTGCCCTGATCGCGGCCGTCGGTCTCCAACTCGTCTTCCCCACGATCGCCGGCTATATGGTTCAGGGAACCATCGTCAACGTGTTCGGTGAAGCGGCCCCATCTCCCCCCGAGTGGTTCCGGGATATCTGGACGACCACGGCCGTGATGGCCTTCCTGGTGGCTGGCATCCTCGTCTTCTCCTATTGGGGAATCGTCCTTTTCTCGGAGATCGGCGAGCGGGCTCTGGCCGATCTCCGATTTGCGACCTACGAACGTCTGATGCGGCTCCCCATGGGCTTTTTCGCACGCCACCGAACCGGCGATCTTTCCAGCCGCATCCTCACGGATCTCTCACAGATCCAGGAACTCTGGATCCACGACCTCCGACAGTTGCTCCGCTTCTCCGCTCTGACCCTCGGCGGGATCGCACTCATGTTCGCGACCTCCGCGCGGCTGGCCGGAATCATCTTCGCCACCCTTCCGCTCATCATCGGCGCTTCCTTCTGGATCGGAAAACGCATCCGCACGCTTTCGGCCCGCTCGCAGGAGGAACTGGCCCGTAGCGCCGTCGTGCTGGAGGAATCGCTTCAATCCATCCAGGCCGTGAAGGCGTTCCACAACGAATCGCTGGAGATCGCCCGCTACCGACGCTCGCTCGACGCCTTTCTCCCACCCGCGCTCCGGGGCGCCCGCAGCCGCGCCTTTTTCGTCTGTGCCATCCTGCTCGTCATCCTCTCGACCGTCATCTTCATCATGAACTACGGATCGCATATGATCGTTGAGGGATGGCTCACACCCGGTGCCTTTACCGCCTTCATGTTCTACCTCGCCTTCGCCGCGGGCTCCGGCGGCTCGCTCGCGGAACTTTACTCGAAGATTCAACGTGTTCTGGGTGCGAACTCCCGGATTGTAGCCATTCTCGACGGCCCGATCGAGCAGCTCGATTCCGAAACGCCCCCGCTCCTTCCGCTTGAGGGCCGCGTCGCCTTCCGCAACGTGTCCTTCGCCTACCCCGGTCGCCCGGACGCGGCCGTCCTCCGGTCCCTTTCCTTCGAAGCCGCGCCCGGAGAACGGATCGCCATTGTCGGCCCCAGCGGGGCGGGCAAATCAACGCTCATCGCCCTCCTGTTCCGGTTCTTTGATCCCGACTCCGGTGAGATCCTCATCGACGGGAAACCCGCGCGCGCCTATCCGCTCGGATGGCTGCGCGCGCGGATGGGACTCGTTCCCCAGGAAATCCTCCTCTTCGGCGCCACCCTCCGCGAGAACATCGCCTTCGGGAAGCCCGGCGCGAGCATGGAGGAAATCACCGCCGCCGCGCGCGCCGCCCACGCCCTGGATTTCATCGAAGCCCTTCCGGAGAAATTCGAAACGATGGCCGGTGATCGCGGAGCCCAACTTTCCGGGGGCCAGCGCCAGCGCATCGCCCTCGCGCGCGTTATTCTGCGGAATCCCGCCATCCTCATCCTCGACGAGGCGACAAGCGCCCTCGATCCGGAGAGCGAAAAGCACATTCAGGCCGCACTGGAGGCGGTCCTGCGGGGACGCACCGCCTTCATCATCGCTCACCGGCTGACCACGATCCGCAACGCGGACAGGATCATCGTTCTCCGCGCCGGATGCATCGTTGAATCCGGGGATCATGAGACGTTGCTCGAACGCGGCGGACACTACACACAACTCTGGAACGAAGGGCGCGCCGAAACCCGACACCCTGGCGGAAGCGAACGGATTCCCCCTGTCGGCGAAGCCCCTCCCCATGAAAATATTTAAGTAATCCATAAATATTTGTTGAAATTGACAATTAAGTGTTGAAAAGAAGCAGAAGAGCTATAATTTCTGTAACACTTATTCGTACCATCATGAAAAAGCTTGTCATTGCGATCAACAAACACCCTCGGTCAGGCAAAAGCACCTTCGCGGAAGTATTCCGGCAACTTCTTGAGCGAAAGGGAATTAAGGTCAATTCGATCCACACTTCCGATGAGACCGTGCGCTCATCGTCGACCCTCTGGGAT
>JAHEDC010000440.1 GCA_024641425.1 Verrucomicrobiales bacterium
GAAGAGGGGATCGCGGGTGCTCCGCGCGCTCTTTGGTCGGGTGCGGAAATACCATTCGAAGAGATTCACGAGGGAGTCGCCATCGGGATTCGCGTCCGGGCCGCTGATCCCGGGGTCGGCCAGTTCGCTTTCGGAAAAGACAAGGGCCTGCCACTCCTCGAAACTCGCCGGGAACGCGCCCTCCGAAACGTCGAGAATCTGGTCTGCCGCCGGATGGTCGAGAACATCGATCGTTCCCGAAGGCCAGCGCACCACAAGGCGGTTGGCGGCGGTTGCGGCGCCGAGCCCGAAATGCTGGGTCAGCGAGTGCATGACACCGTAACCCTCGCCTGAGCGTACTTCGCGCACCTGCACGCCCCATGGCCCGTGGAGTTCCAGCCGGGCGCCAACGCCGTCGGGATTCGACCGCTGGCCCGAGAGTCTCACCTGAAGGAAATGGTTCGCGCCTCCCTCGTTGAGGAACAGCCGATCCCGGTTCTTCGGCGAGGATATTGGATCGTTTAGGCCCACGGAACGTCCGGCGTAGAGATCGAGCCAGCCGTCGGCATTCAAGTCGCCGATGGCAAAGGTCTGGAGGTGGCCGAGGGAGGTTCCGGATCCGGTTTGCGCCGTCGTGAAGACATTCGCCTGGTCGTGGAAGGTGCCGTTGCCCTCGTTGGTGAAGAACCGGTAGCCTCCGCCCGTCGAGCTGATGAGGAGATCGACGAAGCCGTCGTTGTTGAAGTCGCGGAAGCAGGCCTGGATTCCATTGAAGGGTGTGGCGATTCCCGCCATCGCCGTCGCCTCGGTGAAGGTGCCGTCTCCATTGTTCCGGTAGAACGCACTCGGGGTGTCCGAGGCGACGACGACATGGTTCAGGACGAAAACATCAAGGTCGCCGTCATTGTCCACATCGGCGAAATCCGAGCACCACGACTGCGCGCCCGAGTCCAGCCCGGCAGCCGCCGCAACGTCGTGGAAGCGTCCGTTGGTGTCGCGACGGAAGAGACGGTTGATGCGCGAGCGTTGCCGGGCGTCGTTTTCTCCCTGGCGGCATTTCGAGAGATACAAGTCGAGGGCACCATCGTTGTCGAAGTCCGTCCAGAGGCTCGCGTAGTTGCCCGCGTTCGGCGACGTCTGTCCCGGTTGCGGGGCAAGGAAGGTATCGATCAGCCCGTTTTCCAGCAGGAGCCCGCCCGTTCCATCGTTCCGATACTGCTTGTTGTCGTCGATGTCGTCGCAGGCGAAGACGTCGAGATGGCCGTCGCCATCGAGATCGACGAAATTCAGGCCCTGGCCCACGATGGAGGAGGAGCCGGGCAGTAGGGCCAGCGAATGGTCGGTCCCGCCCGCGCTCGCGGCGAGAAGCTGAATTCCCCCGGAATAGCCGCCGGACAAAAGATCGCGCCGGCCGTTTCCGTCGGAGTCCGCAACGGCGACCGCCACGCGAATGTCTGAGAAAGTGTGTCCCATGGAGGAACTGAAGGCCGCGCCGGGCCACGCCTGGTATTCGACTTGCAAGCCCCGCCCCAGCCGGAACCGCACGATATCGTCGCGTCCGTCGCCGTCCATGTCGACCACTCCCATCGCGACGCCGCTATAGAAGGGTGTCGTGGCGTCCCCGGGCAAGAGGGTCGTCGTGCTCTCGGTAAACGAAACCGGCTCCGAGGCCAAAGCCGAAACATTCGCCCCCAGAAGAAAGGCGGCCGCCAAGAGAATCTGTGGGAAATTCCTCACCCGCGTACAATGGCACCGAAATGGGGGGTGACCATCCCGTTTTCCGGCTTGCCAGCGCTCCACTTTTAACGCACCTCTGGTAGATGATCCGAAAAGCCCAAATCCTCCCCGTTCTCCTCGCGACAGGTCTGTGCCTGTCCGCGGAGGCCGAGATCGCCCGTTACGTCCGCATCGAACTTCCCGGAAAGAACCGCATCCTCACCTTGGCGGAAGTCGAAGTCATGAGTGGTGGCAAGAACATCGCCCCGAAGGGAAAGGCGACGCAGTCAAGTGTCAGCAATAACGCGGGGCCTGAACGCGCGTTGGACGGCAACAAGAATCCCGATTTCAGCGCGGGGGGCCAGACGCACACCCAAGAGGACGGGAAGAGCCAGTGGTGGGAGCTGGACTTCGGAAAGGAAGGCCCGATAGAGGCCGTCGCCATCTGGGGCCGGGGTGAAGGCTTCGAGAATCGCATGGACGGCTTTACGCTGACGCTTCTCGATGCCAACCGGAAGCCGGTGTTCGAGAAGGACGGCAACGCGGCTCCCGCGCCTTCGGTATTGTTCGACCTCAAGGCAAAGAAGATCACCTATGCCGGCGAGGGTGGACGGGAAATCAAGGATGTGCCCGCCGATTACCGCGATCCGTCACCCTTTGCCTTCCAGAAGGGGGAGCGGGTGGCCGTCCTTGGAAACGGCCTCGCCGACCGGATGCAGCACGACGGCTGGATGGAAACGTTCGTCCAGGGCGAGAGCCGCGACCTTAACCTCAGCTTCCGGAACCTGAGCCTGACCGGCGACCGGGTGAACAAGTTTCCACGGTCATCCGGGTTCACTCCGCTGGAGCAATACCTCCGGCTCGTCGAGGCCGATGTCATCCTTGCCTTCTTCGGCTACAACGAGTCCTTTGACATGAAGCCCGCCGACTACGCGTCGGAACTCGAGAAGATGGTGAAGAAGTTCCGCGGCCTCCAGCCGAACGGCAAGTCGATCCCGCGCATCGTTCTTTTCAGCCCCATCGCGCATGAGGATCTCGGCAACCCGAATCTGCCGAACGGGAAAGCGAACAACGCCCGCCTGGGTGCCATTACCGAGGCCACCCGGGCCGCCGCCCAGAAGGCCGGTGTCACCTTCGTCGACCTCTTCACCCCGAGCAAGACCCTCTACGACACCAATGACGCGCCTTTGACCATCAACGGCATCCACCTCAACGCCTTCGGCAACAAGCTCATCGGGGAGGTCATCGCCGAGGCCCTGACCGGGAAAGACATCACGGCCTCCGCCGGTCACGAGGCCCTCAACGCGGCCGTCGTGGACAAGAACGAGACCTGGCACCAGCGCTATCGTGCCACCGATGGCAATGACATCTGGGGCGGGCGCTCGACGCTGAGTTTCGTCAACGGCCAGACGAACGCCGACGTTCTCCAGCACGAGTTGAAAATGTTCGACATCATGACGGCGAACCGGGACAAGGTGGTCTGGGCCCGCGCGAACGGGAAGGACGCGAAGCCCGATGACAGCAATGTTCCCGCGCCCGTGCCGGTCATCTCCAACGTCGGCGGTGGCTCGGCAAGCTCCAACGCCCAGAAGGAGGGGAACACGACCTACCTCGGCGCCGAGGAGGCCATCGCGAAGATGCACATGCCCGACGGCTTCGAGGTCAATCTCTTCGCCGACGAGAAAAGCATCCCCGGTCTCGCGAATCCGGTGCAGATGCAGGTCGATACGAAAGGACGCCTCTGGGTTGCTTGCTGGAATACCTATCCGAAGCCGGAGCCGCTCAAGGAAATGGACGACGCCCTCCTGATCCTGCACGACGACGACAAGGACGGAAAGGCGGACCGCGCCACCGAATTCGCCAGGGTCGCGAATCCCCTCGGTTTCGAATTCTGGAACGGTGGTGTCATCGTGACCTCGCAGCCGAACATCCTCTTCCTCCGCGACAACGACGGCGACGATGTGGCGGACGAGCGCTCTATCCTTTTCCAGGGCATCGGCTCGGAAGACACGCACCATTCGGCGAACAACTTCATCTACGGCCCGGACGGCGGTATCTACTGGCAGAGCGGTATCTTCCTCGTCCACAACCATGAGAATCCCTGGGCGCCCTCGCTCCAGACCGGAAACTCGGGGATGTACCGCTTCGACCCTCGCCGCTACACCATCGCCTTCCACGCCGGAAACAGCCCGAACCCGCACGGAATCTCCTTCGACCGTTGGGGCTATCACTACGCCAACGACGGCACGGGCGGCCGCTCTTACCAGGTCCGACCCGACGGGAACGGCTTCAAGATGCATGAGCTTCTTAAGATGCAGGTCCGGCCCGTCCCCGCCGACGAGATCGTCTCCAGCACTCACTTCCCCGAGGAAATGCAGCAGAATTTCCTCGTCTGCAACACGATCGGCTACCTCGGAATCAAGCAGTACAAGCTCCACCGCGACGGCTACACACAGGACGGAAGGAACAATAAGCCCGGCGAGGTCTGGGGCATCCCCACCGAGGACCTGCTCTTCAGCGACGACAAGAATTTCCGCCCCACCGATGCCCTCTTCGGCGCGGACGGCGCGCTCTACATCGCCGACTGGCAGAATGTCATCATCGGGCACATGCAGCACAATGTCCGCGATCCCAACCGCGACAAGAAACACGGCCGCGTCTACCGCATGACCGTCAAGGGCCGTCCACTCCAGCCTCCGGTGAAGATCGACGGCGAGCCCATCGCCGCCCTGCTTGAGAACCTCAAGCATCCCGTCGACGGCGTCCGCCACCGCACCCGCATCGAGCTGAGCGAGAGGGACTCGGATGAGGTCATGGCCGAGACCGACAAGTGGGTCAAGCAGTTCGATCCGAAGAATCCCGAGCACGCCCATCACCTGCTCGAGGCCCTCTGGCTCCACCAGCAGCACAATGTCCGCGACGAGGCCCTCCTCGAAACCGTCCTCGCTTCCCCCGTCGAACACGCGCGCATCGCCGCCGCCACCGTGAAGCACCACTGGACCGTTGCCGACCCGGCGCGGGGCACCCAGACGATCGAGGAGGAGAAGGAAATGGAATTCATCGCCGGAGGAGTCCTTTCCGACACTCCCGAATTGACCGAACTCCGCGTCAATACCGTGCAGGAGAAGATGAAATACGATGTGGTCCTCCTCACGGTCAAAGCCGGGAAGAAGGTGAAGCTTACCCTCGCCAACCCCGACTTCATGCCGCACAACCTCGTCATCACGAATCCCGGCAAGGGCACCGAGATGGGGAATCTCGCCATTGCCATGGGCGCGGATGGTTTCACGAAGCAATTCATCCCCGAGAGCAAGGAGATCCTCCACCACACGAAGCTCCTCAACAAGGGCGAGTCGGAGACCCTCGAATTCACCGCTCCGACCACCCCCGGCGACTACGACTACGTCTGCACGTTCCCCGGCCATACCCTGCTCATGCGCGGCATCCTCCGGGTCGAGTAAGGGGACGCGGAGAGCGGCCCGAAGGCTGTCGCTGGCTTTCCCTGATCGGGTCGGGGCGTGCGCGGCACTCTCTTTTCGGCTATCCTTGGGCACCGTGGTGTTCCATTTGGTTGCCGGCATCCTCTTTCTTGAGCCAGCGACCCCCTAAACAGGAAACCCCTCTCCAAGCAATGCATAGAACCCTGAAATCCAACGATTCCGCCAATCTGAAAGTCGGATCTCCCTTGCGTATCATTTTGCTCGCGGCCGGGATGGCCCTCGGAGGCGGAGGCGTTTCCGCGCAGGCGAAACCGGCGGAACCGACCGCGCCGTTGACTGCCGCGGGGCAAAAACTGGAGGCGCGCTATGCGGCCGCCCTCGCCGCCCTGCGGGCGGAGATCACCCAGGCCCTGCCCTCCGTGAACGAGCATGGGAAAGCCGCTGTCCAACGT
>JAHEDC010000441.1 GCA_024641425.1 Verrucomicrobiales bacterium
GGCCCCGAAAGGTTCTGGCTGCGGCGGGCTCCGCGAGGGCTCTCGGCTTCCTCACGATCCTCGCGCTCGGAGGCGAAACCGTCAGCGCCCATTACAAACGCGCCGACGCCGAGCACCTCATCGCCGAGGACACGCTCGAAAACTGGATCCATTTCGCCACTTTCACCGACTACGGCGATCCTCCCATCCCGTCCCCTCCTTCACACTCCCATCGGCTTGAGATCACCTACTACCGAGGCAACGACGAACGCAGTGAACTCCTTTACAACGGGGGCTTTTACCGCACCTCCAGCTTCGACCTCTCCGTCTGCCGCGCGGACGGAATCCCCCTCATCCCCGGGAATCCCGCCCCTCCCGTCGACGATCTCTTCCTGAACGTGCGGATCAACCGGGCCGACGGCACTCCCGACTACTTCTGGACTCCCGAGCGCATGCGCCTCATGTTCGCCACACGCGAGAGCGGCAGATTCCTCGGGCGATTCGAGCCCGTCGCCGATGCCACGCCCCTGGAGACCCTCGACCCCATGCAATGCTGGCAAATTCGGTATCCGCTCTCGACCTTCGTCGACGCCGCATCGCCAAACCGAATCCAGGGCATCGTCTACCTTTGCGAGAAACGCTTCGATGAGAATGATCAATGGGTCGGAGGACGCTTCCACTATGGATTCCAATTCGATCTCGACTTCACTGAGGGCGAGATCCAGGCCGCTTCGGCCCTTTGGATGGGTTCACTCTACCGGAGCCGCATTCTTCGGATCTGGCAGATTCCAGAGCGGGAATGGCTCAGCCCGGATCCGATCCCGATGATCGAAGGCGGGCACCGGACAGCGGATCCCGAGATTCTCGGAATTTCCGGCCACGAACGGGATCTCAACTAACGGACCACCGTCGCACATCGGGACTCGTTGGAAGCAACCAGATGGGCGTTGCCCCTTCCGATGGGCCTGAGAGACCGGTGGCCGTGGATGCCCTCCCGGTATATATCCCGATCACCGACAACGAAGCTTGACCCGCCCGGCTCGGATCGACAAGATGGCGGAAATCCTCCAATTGCCACCCAGGAAACCTCACCCATTCCTCCGCAGGCGAGCCCACCCAAGGGAGGCCGGAATCCCACGCTGCCCATGAATTCGCCTCTGCAGTTATTGAAGGAGATCGCCATCGCTTCCAATGAGGCGACGAAGGCGGAGGACGCGCTTCGGAGTTCCCTGGCCCGTATCTGCGCCTTCACGGGTTGGCCCGTTGGCCGCGTCTACGCATACGACGCGGAGGAAGGACGCCTCGTTCCTTCCGACATCCGCTTTCCCGAGACGGCGGCGGACACGTCCCTTGTCACAGGAGGAGGCCTGCCCGAGCGGGTTCTCGAAAGTGGCGGCGCGGTCTGGATCCGGGACATCCTTGAGGACACGGCTCTCTCGAAGGTCCGCCTCGCTGAAGACTTCGCGGTTCGAAGTGCCTTCGCCTTTCCCGTCCGCGTCGGCGGGGAGTGCCCCTACGTCCTCGGATTCTTTGCCCCCGAACCCTCCGAGCCGGATCCCGCGCTTCTCGAAGTCATGGAGCAGGCCGGAGTCCAGCTCGGCCGAGTCGTCGAACGGGAACGCGCCTCCACCGAGCTCCTGGCCAGCCGACTCGCCCTGGAGGAGAATGTGGCCCGCCGGACCGCGGAACTGACGACCCTCAACGAGAGCCTGAAGCGGGAACTCGAGCAGCGCGAACGGATCGAGACCGCCCTGCGCGACTCCGAAGCCATGTATCACTCGCTGGTCGAGCACGCGCCCCTCAGCATCTACCGCAAGGATCTCGAGGGACATGTCGTCTTCGGCAACGTATCCTATGGCAAGGATCTTGGTATCGATATTGCCGATCTCATTGGAAAAACCGACTTCGACCTCTTTTCGGAGGAGCAGGCCTCCCATTATGTGGCCGATGACCGCCGGGTCATTGAAACCGGTGCGCCGCTGCGCAAGGTCGAGCGCCACGAGGGTGCGCAAGGAACAATCTTTGTCGAGGTCCTCAAGACACCGATCTACGACCACAGGGGGAATTGCACCGGGACCCAGGGTATTTTCTGGGACGTGACAGAGGAATACGAGGCGCGCCGGAAGTTGGAGGAAAGCACCTCCGAGTTGAAACGCAGCAACGAGGATCTTGCCCAGTTCGCTTACGTTGCCTCCCACGATCTGCAGGAACCCCTGCGCATGATTACCAGCTACATGCAGCTCCTCGAGCTCCGCTATTCCGAGCTTCTGGACGAAAGCGGGCGCGAATTCGTGCACTTCGCGATGGACGGGGCCGAAAGGATGAAGAACCTCATCCGAGCCCTGCTCGAATACTCCCGTATCGGCACGAAGGCCGCCCCCCACGAACCGGTCCCTCTCGACGATGTCCTCTCCGATGTGCTTTCCGTCCTTCAGGTCGCCATCCAGGAGACAGGCGCCACGGTCACCTACGATCCGCTTCCCGAAGTGCCTTGCGACCGAATCCAGATCTCACAACTCCTCCAGAATCTCATCGGCAACGCCCTCAAGTTCTGCCGTGATCGCCCTCCCGAGATCCACATCTCCGCCACCCGCCAGAGCAAACAAAGGAAATGGACGTTCTCCGTCCGCGACAATGGCATCGGGATCGACGCCGCTCACCTCGACCGGATCTTTGTGATCTTCCAGCGCCTCCATAGCCGAGAAGCCTACCCCGGCACCGGCATCGGCCTCGCCCTCTGCAAACGGATCATCGAGCGCCACCACGGGAAGATCTGGGTCGAATCGGAACCCGGAAACGGCACCGTCTTTCATTTCACCCTCCCAGGGTGAGCGACACAACCGGCGCGACGTGAGGGGCACGTGTGCGGTGGCGCTTCGCCAGTCCGCGGTGTGCGCGTCCCCTCCTTTCCGCTTCAACACCCCAGCATCCTCCGGAACATCGGGAGGGTCTTGCGAAAAAGGGAGTTGTTTCCACCCCGCATCAACTGGATGTTGATGAGTTGGGCCTTGCTGTCGCCTCCGGCAGGAAGAAGCCGCTCGGATTCGCGGTCGCCTAGGGTCACGCGAAGGCGCAGGAAGCGCCCTACGGTGTCGTCGCGCGCGATGGAGATCCGGATCGTTTCGCCCACGAGGTCGAGACCCGATACGGTCGGACCTACCGGATGCGTGGTGACCTCCACCTTCACGGGATCACCGTTGCCGTTTCGGAATCCCCAGAGACCATCATGCGTCCAACCGAGTTGCACCGCCATCCAGGCCACGAGCTGCCCCGCCGCCATGGTGTGCCCCTCGCGCACCGTCAGCCGGATTCGGCTCAAGCCGTCCACACAGGCCTGCGCGGCGGGCTTGTCGAAGGCAGCGGCCACGGCCCGGCGGAAGTAAAAGCTGCGCGTCCAGCTCATATCGTGAGGAACAAAACGGGCATGGTTTTCGGTCTCCGCGGCAGCGAGGATCCTAAACTGGGAGCAGGGGTCCGACCACTCGCTACTGTCCACGAGGAGGCGGTCGATCATCGAGTAAAGGTGCGGCTCGAAGTTCTCCGAGAGCTCACCCTGCCACCAGAGGACGAGGGGCAGATCCGATTCAAGGTGGGCGAAGACGATGTTCCGCACCATACGCGAAGCGGGGCCTTCGAGGGAAAAGGCGATCTGCTCCGAACAGAGGCTCTTCTTGCCATCGCGCCCCAACTGGCAATGCGCGGTGATCCACGCCCGCGCGGAGCTTTGTCCCCCGGTCGGTCGCGCCGAGATGAGAAGCGCGCGGCAGGCGTGCTCCCGCGTCAATTCGGAGATCACGTCGGTGTTTCTTTCCAGCGCGCCGTCCCGTTCACTATAGACGGCGAAATTGATCAGCGAGGCACGGGTCGTCCCGGCGTCCTCGGCGTCCCAGAACTCGCGGAGCCCCGACGCGATCTTCCCGATCTCGACTTCCTTTCCCAATGCGGTGACTTCACTCATCGTCCTTCCCTCCTAAAGTCGACGCCACACACGTCCCGAGCGTGCGAGCAATTCATCCGCCTCGGGCGGGCCCCACGAGCCTGCCGGATACTCGGCCATGGGCGGCGGAGTCCCGCCATGCCAGGCATTCTCGATGTCGTCGATGAATTTCCACGCGTTCTCGACCTCGTCGCGCCGGGCAAAAAGCGTGGCATCGCCGGCCATTGCGTCGAGCAGGAGGCGTTCGTAAGCCTCGGGGCTCGCCTTGCCGAACGAGGTGCTGTAGTGGAAATCCATTTTCACCGCCTCCATCTTCAGGGCCGCGCCCGGCAATTTCGAGAGCATCCGCAGCGAGATTCCCTCGTCGGGCTGGATGCGCATGACGAGGACGTTGCGGTCATCCTGTCCACTCTCCCGATTGAAGAGCACCTGGGGCGGATTCTTGAAATGGACCGAGATTTCCGTCCCCTTCTTCGCAAGGCGTTTCCCCATCCGAAGATAGAACGGCACGTTCGACCAACGCCACGTATCGATGAAGAAATTCAGCGCGACATAGGCCTCCGTCTGCGACTGCGGATTCACACGATCCTCCTGCCGGTAGCCGACGACCTCTCGGTTCTTGATCGAACCGGCCGTGTATTGGCCGCGAACGACATATTTCGCAACATCCTCACCGCGAATCGGCCGAAGGGAGCGAAAGACCTTCACCTTCTCGTCTCGTACGCCATCCGCGCTCAAGTCCGTGGGTGGTTCCATGGCCACCAACGCGAGCAGCTGGAGCAGATGGTTCTGCACCATATCCCGCAGGGCCCCCGAGGAATCGTAATACCCGCCACGTCCTCCCTCCATCCCGAGATCCTCGGCGCACGTGATCTGCACGTGATCGATGTGATCGGAATTCCAGAGGGGTTCGAAGATGGCATTCGCAAAGCGGAGGACCATGATATTCTGCGCCGTCTCCTTCCCCAGGTAATGGTCGATCCGGTAGGTATCCTTTTCCTGGAAGGTGCCGTTCACCACCTCGTTCAAGGCACGCGCGCTCTTCAGATCCTTGCCGAAGGGCTTTTCCACGATGACCCGCGACCACCCCTCCGGCTTGGCTTCGCTCAGCCCCGCCTTTTTCAGATTCAAAAGGATATCGTCGAAATACTCCGGGGCGGAAGCCACATAATAGAGGCGATTCGGCTTGCTTCCGCTTTCGGCGTCGATGGTGTCGAGACGCGCTCCGAGCGCCCGGTAACCCGCCTCGTCCTGGAACTCGCTCTGATGGTAGAAGACCCGTTCGCTGAAATTCTTCCACAAGGCATCATTCACTCCCTGCCGGGAAACCTCGCGACAGATCTTTTCCAGTTCGTCGCGGAACGCCTCGTCCGACTTCTCCCTCCGGGCAAATCCGATGACCCGGAGGCCGGGAGGCAAATCCCCGTCCTCGGCAAGATTATAGAGGGCTGGAATCAGCTTCCGGTGGGTCAGGTCGCCGGTGGCCCCGAAGATGACAACGGTGCAGGTCTCGGGCGCCTGACGGGAAAGTAGGCTCTCGCGAAAGGGATTGCTCATGGGCAAGTCGAATCAGGTTGGGTAATGCGTGCGTGGGGGCCTCGTTCGCCGAATCATAGCACAGCTCGACAGCGAACCAAGCACAGGAATTCGAGGAT
>JAHEDC010000442.1 GCA_024641425.1 Verrucomicrobiales bacterium
TCTCACCAAGTGGAACGCCATCCTCGACGCGCGGAAAAAGCCCTAAGCGATCATGATCCACACGGCCTCCACTCCGACCGTTTCCAGCGCGCGCCCCCCTCCCGGGTCGCGCGCTTTTTTTCGCCGCCCTCCTTCCCGCGCTGCCCGTGTCCGCCGAGTTGCAACCCTATCCCGCGGCCCGGCGCAGCGATTTCAAGGAAACCCTCCATGGCATCGAGGTGCCTGATCCCTACCGCTGGATGGAGGACATCGACAGTCCGGAGACCCGCACCTGGGTCGAGGCCGAAAGCGCCCACGCCGAGGCCTTCCTCTCGCAGCTCCCCGCCCGCGACAAACTCCGCGCGCGCCTGAAGGAACTCTGGGATTACGAGAAGATCGGCATGCCGACCCGAAAGGCCGGGCGTGTTTTCTACTCCACCCAATCCGGACTCCAGAACCAGCCCGTCCTCGTCTGGCGACCCGACGGCTCCGACGCCGAGCCGACCGTCCTCCTCGATCCGAACACGCTCTCCGACGAAGGCACCGTCGCCCTCAGCGGTCTCTCGATCCATGACGACGGCAAGCTCATCGCCTACGGGCTCTCCAAGGCCGGCTCCGATTGGGAGGAATGGCGGGTGCGCGACGTGGAGACCGGGAAGGATCTCGACGACCACCTCCGCTGGGTGAAATTCTCCGGTGCGAGCTGGAAGAAGGGCCCGGACGCTGCGAAGGCCTTCTGCTACAGCCGTTTCGACGCCCCCAAGGAAGGCGAGGAACTGAGCGGGACGAACTACTTCCAGAAGCTCTTCCTCCACCGCCTCGGCGAACCGCAGGAAAAGGACACCCTCCTCTACGAGCGCCCCGACCAGAAGAAGTGGAACTTCAGCGGCGGCTTTACCGAGGACGGAAAATACCTCGTCGTCGATGTCTTCACCGGTGATTACTCGACGAACGGCATCTTCTACAAGGATCTCGCGAAGGACGATAACCCGGTCGTCGAATGGCTCGCCGCCATGGACGCGCAGTACGAATACGTCGGCAACGATGGCACCACCTTCTACGTCCTGACCACGAAGGACGCCCCGCGCTCGCGCCTCGTCGCCATCGACCTCGCGGACTCCTCTCCGGAGAAATGGCGCGACCTCATCCCCGAGGGCGAGCACCGGCTCGAGGGAGTCTCCATGATTGGCGACACCTTCGCCGCCCGCTACCTCGTCGACGCGAAGCAGGAGATCACCCTCTTCGACCGCGAGGGCAAACGCCTCCGCGAAGTCGCCCTCGACGGCCCGGCCAGCGTCTCCGGCTTCAATGGCGACCGCAAGGACCGCGACACCTACTACACACTCACCGGCTTCAACCGCCCGCCCACGATCTACCACTACGATCTCGCGACCGGGAAATCGACGCTCTACCGGAAGCCCTCCGTGAACTTCGATCCCGACCAGTTCGAGACGCGCCAGGTCTTCTATAAGAGCAAGGACGGCACCCGCGTCCCGATGTTTATCAGTCACAAAAAGGGCCTCGCCTTCGACCAGCCCCAGCCCACGCTGCTCTACGCCTACGGCGGCTTCAACATCTCGCTCACCCCGCGCTTCTCCCTCGCCACCATCGCGTGGATGGAGCAGGGCGGCGTCTTCGCGCAGCCGAACCTCCGGGGCGGCGGCGAATACGGCGAGGACTGGCACACCGACGGGAATCTCCTCAAGAAGCAGAACGTCTTCGACGACTTCATCGCCGCCGCCGAATGGCTCATCGCCGAGGGCATCACGTGCACGCCGAAGCTCGCCATCGACGGGCGCAGCAACGGCGGCCTCCTCACCGGGGCCTGCCTCACCCAGCGCCCCGACCTCTACGGCGCCGTCCTCTCCGGCGTCGGCGTGCAGGACATGCTCCGCTTCGACAAATTCACCATCGGCTGGGCCTGGAAAGGCGAATACGGCGATCCCGCCCACGAGGCCGACTTCAAGAACCTCCTCGCCTACTCGCCGTATCACAACGTGAAGAAGGGCACGAAATATCCGCCGATCCTCGTCACCACCGGCGACCACGACGACCGCGTCTTCCCGGCCCACAGCTTCAAGTTCGGGGCCGCCCTCCAGTGGGCGCAGGCCGCGCCGAATCCGGTCATCGTCCGCATCGACATCAACGCCGGCCACGGAGCCGGAAAGCCCACGGCGAAGCAGATCAACGAGGTCGCCGACACCTGGGCCTTCCTCCTGCACGCGCTGAAGTAGTGGGGGTATCCTGCCCCCATAATCTCACCGTAGGGGCAGGATGCCCCCACTACGACGCCGCCCCATGAAGCGCTTCCTCCGCCGCCTCCTGCGCTTCACTCTCTACGCCCTCGCCGCCTACGCGGTCTGGTTCGCCCTCACCGCCCTCGGCGTCTGGCGCGTCTCCCGGATGCCGGTCGCCGACCAGCCCGCCGACGTCGCCATCGTCCTCGGCACCGCCGTCTGGCGGGACAAGCCCTCGCCCGTCTTCGAGGCCCGCATCCGGCATGGCGTCGAACTTTACCAGCAGGGCCTCGTGAAGAAACTCCTCTTCACCGGCGGACTCGCGGAAGGCGACACCCTCGCGGAATCCGAAGCGGCCCGCGTCTTCGCCATCGCGCAGGGCGTTCCCGCCGACGACACGCTCGTCGAGACCGTCTCCCGCACCACCCAGCAGAACGCCCGCGAGGCCGTCGCCGTCATGGAGAAGGAAGACCTCCACACCGCCATCCTCGTCAGCGATCCCCTCCACCTCCGGCGCGCCCTCGCCATGTTCGACGACCTCGGCATCGAAGCCGTCCCGTCCCCCACCCCGCACACCCGCTACACCGAGTTCGGCGAGAAACTCCGCTTCCTCCTGCGCGAGACCCTCTACCTCCAGGGCTACCAGGTCTTCGGGAAGTAAACGGCAGGGCCTGTTTTGGAGTGTGGCGGTTTCCGCCGCTTTGGATCGACGCGGATTGCAACGTACGCGCGTTCTTCCCGAGTCCGCCGTCGGATCAGGCCCGATCCAAAGTGGTGCCGAGCCCCGCACTCCAAAAACTCAGGGGCCGGGCTTCTTCGGGAAGTGCTTGTCGAGGAAGGGCCGCACCCGGTCGATCCAGAGCTGCCGCGCGGGCGGATTGTAGAAGGGGGTCACGCCGGGGATCTCGCGGTCGATGCCGTCGAGGATGGCGGTGAGGCATTCGTGGGCCAATTGCGCGGTGTCTTTTCCAGGGGGCACGTCTTTGAAGGGCAACATGACCGAGCCCGTGACATTGCTTTTTCGAAACACGAGAACATAGGCGTCAAAATAGTCGTCGACGCAGTCATAGGCGACCGCGTCATGTTCCCGTATTCCAAAAACAACGGGCGTCGGTTCTTCGGTATCTCCATCGAATGCCTCCCTCGCCTGAAGCGCCGTCTTTGCGCAGAAAAACTCAAAGCGCCCCGGCTTCCCGTCTTCAGTTCGGCTGGAGGCGTGGCGGGCACCGACATAAGGCGAAGCCAAAGCATCAACGAACTTTATCTCGTCAATCCGATATCCCTTAAGCGGCCAGATGCCGACGACGACCAAAGCAACAAGCCCGGTGATGACGAAGGCTCGCACGCGCCGCCCCGTGGCATTCGGGGAATCTCCGGGGTTTTCCATGTCGGAAGTTACACGCGCCGCCCCACGAACGGCGAGGCTTTTCCCCCGCCGCTACCCCAACGTCCCGACGGTAACGCCGAGTTTGGAGGTGGCTTTGAGGGATTGCCAGAGGTCGGCGCCGTTTTCCTCCCCGCCGAGGAGGGCGGCGTAGGCGCGGAGGATCTCGCGGGCCTCGTCGCGGTTCTCGTCGAGCAGCTCGACGCGGAAGTGCCGGAGGCCGGCGCCGTGGAGGGCCGTGAAGTAGCGCGCGCCGGTCTGGGCGCGGCCGTTGAAGAGGGTGTTCCGGCAGCCGACGTCGGCGGCGAGGGTGTGGAGCATGCCGACGCGGTCGCGGAGCTGGACGGTGTGCTTTTCACACGGGCGGCCGCAGTTGGTGTGGTCGGTGCCCTTCGACATGAAGGCGCAGAAGACGCAGTGCTCCATGTGAAATAGGGGCATGTGCTGGTGGAGGGTGAGCTCGAAGGGCGCGGCGGTGGGGACGCTGGCGAGGAGGTCGAGCACCTGCCCGATGGCGAGGTCGTAGGAGACGGTGAGCCGGTCGAGGCCGAGCCCGAGGAAGTAGTCGGCGCTGAGGACGTTGGCGATGTTGAGGGAGAAGTCGCCGACCTTGAGGAGATCGGCGCGGTCGCGGAAGTGGGCGACGGCGCCGAGGTTCCGGAGGAGGACGCCGTCGGGCCGGGCGCGGTCGATGAGCTTGAAGTAACCGGCCTCGCCGGGCTTCTGGATGCGCGGGGTGGCGAGGAGGACTTTGCTCTCCGCGGAGCCGGAGGCGCGGACGCGGGCGACGGCGTCGGGGTAGCGGCGGAGGTCTTCGAAGTCGATGTGGATGAAGGGGACGCGGGCCTCGAGGGCGGCGTCGAGGTGCTCCATGCTGCGGCAGAGGACGGAGAGGTCGGCGGCGGGGAGGTCGGGCTGGGGCCAGGAAAGGGCGCCGGTGAGGGCGGCGAGGCTGCCGGCGGGCTCGCGGCGGAGCGGGGCCTCGGTGGCGGCTTCGAGGCGCTCGACGAGATCGCGGCGGAGGCGGTTGAGCGCGCTGAGGGGGAGCATGACGGCGCCGTCGAGGTGGTTCTCGACGGAGGCGAGGGCGTAGCGTGTTTCCCCGAGGCGGCCGAGCTGGCGGGCGAGGGTTTCCCTGTCGATGGCGTGTTTTTCCGCCGCCGCGAGCGGGGTCTCGGATTCCACCCGCACGGATGTCCCGAGCGCCTCGAGCACGAGGGGCGTGCCGGCTTTCCCCGAGACGGACAGGCGCAGGGCGACGCGGTGGTGCCGCGCGAGCTTGCCGGACCAGGTGGCGCGGAGTTCGCGCTCAAGGGCGGGATCGGAGGTCTTCCAAATGCGGTCGCCGGGCTCGAGATGGCGGAAGTCGATCTGACCGTGCCGGAAGAAAAGCCGCACGCCCTCGCCGGACGAGCGCACCTCGTAAACGTTGCCGCCCTGCTCGTGATCGGTGTCGCCGCCGGTGTCGAAGACGAGGCCATCGCCGGGCTTGAGCGGGGCCTCGGGGATGAGTTCGACGAAGTCGCCGCCGAGAGCGGTGATGCGCCCGATGAAGGCCCCGCGCTTTTTCCCAAAACGGGCCGGGACGAGCTGCTGGTGGTTCACCCCATGCATCCAGCCGGGCGTGAAGCCGCGCGAAAAGGTCATCTCCATCGCGTAGCGGTCGTCGGCGGTGACGGGCACGGCGTCGAGGGCCTTCCGGTAGGCACGGGTGACGGCGGCGACGTATTCGGGCGACTTGAGGCGACCCTCGATCTTGAGGCTCGCGATCCCCGCGGCGGCGAGCTCGGGCACCTCGTCGATGGCGGCGAGATCCTGCGGCGAGAGCAAATACGCGCGGTCGCCGAGGTCGCGGGTCTCGCCATCGACGACGATTTCATAGGGCATGCGGCAGGCCTGCGCGCACTCGCCGCGGTTCGCGCTGCGCTGGCCGAGCGATTCGCTGGTCAGGCATTGCCCGGAGTAGGC
>JAHEDC010000443.1 GCA_024641425.1 Verrucomicrobiales bacterium
GAATGAACGGCATCGGCAAGCATCTGGCGGAGGGGCTCGACGTGCGGAGGGAAACGTCTGTCGAGGCTGTGGAATACATCTGTGGCCGGTGGAAAGTGCGGTGCGGGGCAGGAAGCGTTTTCCAAGCGGCCGCTCTGGTTCTGACCGCGCCCGTTCCCCAGTCGCTCGCGCTTCTGGAGGCGGGGGCGGTGGAACTTCCCGGCGAGGCACTCGGAAAACTGAGGGCAATCCGGTATCGGCGTTGTATCGCCGCGCTCGCCATTCTCAAGGGCCCGAGCGCGCTGGTCGCGAATGGCGGATCGATCAAACTCGCGGGTGAGCCGGTGCAGTGGATCGCGGACAACCAACGGAAGGGGATTTCCCCGTCGGCGCCGGCCGTGACGATTCAGAGCACGCCCGCCTTCGCGGAGGAGCACTGGGAGGTCGCGGATTCCGAGCGGATTCCCAAGTTGCTCGCCGCTGCCGAGCCCTATCTCGGGGCACGGGTTGTTTCCTTCGAAGGCCATCGCTGGGGATTCAGCGAGCCGGTGGGAAGCTACGGCCGCGAGGCCTATTTCG
Organism: Verrucomicrobiales bacterium; assembly: GCA_024641425.1. GTDB lineage: Bacteria > Verrucomicrobiota > Verrucomicrobiia > Verrucomicrobiales > DEV007 > JAHEDC01. Next base: position 559 of record JAHEDC010000443.1, read on the forward strand.
ATCGGGAGCGCGGTCTGGCCCTTGCGGGCGACGGACTGGCTGGAGGCCGAATCGAAGGGGCGGCTCTTTCCGGTCTCACGGCGGCGGAGCATATAAAGTCCTCCTTCGGGTTAACCTGAGCCTCTCCCCAATATGTCCGAGTGCACCCTTCTCTTTCCCTTCCAACTCTTCGATCCGCATCCGGCCTTGCGAAGGGGCCGCCCGGTCGTTTTCATCGAGGAGGGGCTCGTTTTCGGGGATCCTCATGTTGGGCTGAAATTCCACCAGCAAAAGATCGTCCTTCATCGGGCCTCGATGAAAACCTACGCGGCGGAGCTGGAACGGCGTGGCTTCGACGTGCGCTACCGGGACTTCGTCGAGGGAGCGACCATTTCCGATCATATCCGCGCCCTTTGGGACGAGGGGTTCGATGCCTTCCATTACTGTGAGGTCGTTGACTTTCTTCTCGAGAAACGTCTCGCGAAAGCCGCCGCGGAGTTAGAGGTCGCATTGCACGTTCATTCCTCTCCAATGTTTCTTACTCCCAAGGAATGCATCGAGGAGGAATTCGGCGGGAAGCGACGTCCGCTGATGGGTCGTTTCTACGAGCGACAGCGCAAACGAATGGGGGTGTTGCTCGGGAAGGACGGCGCACCGCTAGGTGGGCGTTGGAGCTATGACGACGAGAACCGGAAGTCGATGCCGAAGTCGGGACTTGACGTACCTCCGGAGCCTTCCGCCCGCGCGACCGGTGCCAATAAGGAAGCGATGGCCTATGTTCGGGAGCACTTTTCCGATTATTTCGGGGAAGCGGGCGGATGCGCCTATCCGGTGTCACACGGGGAGGCGGAACGTTGGTTCGAGCGCTTTCTGGAGGAACGCCTCGCGCGATTCGGAGACTACGAGGACGCCATCAGCCATCGGGAGCGCGTCCTCTTTCACGGCGTCCTGACGCCCATGCTGAATATCGGCCTGCTGACCCCGGCGAAGCTCCTCGAAAGAACCCTCGAATACGCCGGGGAAAACGACGTTCCCCTCAATTGCCTCGAAGGCTTTGTCCGGCAGATCATCGGCTGGAGGGAGTTCGTCCGCGGCGCCTACGATCATCTCGGGGTGCCCTGCCGGACCGGCAATTTCTGGGGCTTCGAGGACAAACCGATTCCGAAGGCATTCTATACCGCCTCGACCGGAATCGACCCGGTGGATCTCGTGATCCGCCGGGTGCTCGATCATGGATGGTGCCATCACATCGAGCGGCTCATGGTGGTGGGTAACTTCATGCTCTTGTGCGGATTTCACCCCCGGCGCGTCTATGACTGGTTCATGGAACTCTTTGTCGATGCCTATGACTGGGTCATGGTGCCGAATGTCTTTGGGATGAGCCAATTCGCCGACGGTGGTCTCTTCACCACCAAGCCCTATATCTCCGGTTCGAATTACGTGCGGAAAATGAGCGATTTACTGAAGGGCGACTGGTGCGAGACCTGGGACGGGCTCTTCTGGATGTTCATCAAGTCCCACGAGAAGTATTTCCGGAGCCAGCACCGGCTGGGCATGATGGCGCGCCAATTGGACAAGATGGCGCCCGGGAAATTGAGCGCGCACGCGGAGAACGCGGAGACCTTTCTCCGCAATCTCGCCTGAACTGGCTGTCAGCGAAATCGCCGGGTGCGGATTCTGCGGCGGGTGAATCCACGGAATTCTAGAAAGCGTAGAGAGAGAGTTATGCAAAAGTCTCATTTCAATCTCGCGAGTAATCTCTGTTTCTTCCTTGGATTCGCATCCATCATCGGTTCCATTCCGATCTGGTATCTCTCAGGCGGAACCGAGGAGGAGGCTCGAGCGCACGCGGAACGTTTTGGTATCTTCGTCGGTCTCTGGGCTCCGACATTCTTCGTTCTTTCCAGCCGCCTTGATCGGAATGCCGAGAAACTTGCCTAGTTAGTGATCCCATCACATTGAGCGGGTCACAAGTTGCCGTTGTTATCGGGGCCGGATTGGCCGGACTATCGTGCGCAACGATGTTGAGCAGGGCAGGTCTCAAAGTCCTCGTTCTCGAAGGTTCGGACGGGGTGGGGGGCCGGGTGCGCACGGACGAGGTTGATGGATTTCTCCTCGACCGGGGTTTCCAGGTCTTTCTCGACGCCTACCCCGAAGCGGGGCGAATTCTCGATCTTCAAGCGCTGGATCTGCGTCCCTTCCGTCCCGGGGCCCTTGTGATGAGGGGCGGGCGTCGCCACCGGTTGATGGATGTGTTTCGCACTCCCCGTCATTTTCTCGGGACGGCCCTGCAGCCGATCGGATCGGTGCGGGACAAACTGCTAGTCGCCAAACTACGCTATCGGGCGAGGCATTCCACGGTGGAGGAAATTGCCGCCCGGGATGATCGCTCCACCGAGGATTTTCTTCGGGCGTTCGGCTTTTCCGAAGGAATGATCGACGGCTTTTTCAGGCCCTTCTACGGAGGGATTTTCCTTGAGCGCGAGCTCACGACATCGAGCCGGATGTTCGAGTTCACTTTCAAGATGTTCGCGGAGGGTTCCGCAACGCTTCCCGCGGAAGGCATGTCGGCGATTCCGCGCCAGCTTGCCGCGCGCTTGCCCGAGGGCGCGATCCGGCTGGGCACGCCGGTGCGCGCGGTCGACAGGAATTCGATAGTGACGGAGGACGGTGAGCGCCTGCGGGCCGATTTCGTCGTTGTGGCGACCGATGGAAGCACCGCCACATCCCTTGTTCCCGGACTTCCACGCAAGGAGATGGCGTGGCGGTCGGTGACGGCACTCTACTTTTCAGCTCCGAAATCCCCCTTGGGAGAGGCCATTATCGCGCTCAATGGAGATACGGGAGGCGTCGTGAATAATGTCTGCGTGCTTTCCGATGTCACGCCCGCCTACGCGCCCGCCGGGCGCGCGCTTGTCTCCGTCTCCGTCCTCGGGGATCCTGATCCCGATGGGCTGGAGGAGCGGGTGCGCGCGGAGCTTGCAGACTGGTTCGGCGGGGAAGTCGCTCGCTGGGAGTGGCTCCGCACCGACCGCATTCCACGCGCGCTTCCGGTGTCGAATCCGTCGGGGAAGACGGACGGATATCAGGTGAGCGAGGGAATTTACGTGTGCGGCGACCATTGCTCGAGCGCTTCCATCGAAGGCGCGTTGGTTTCAGGAACGCGGGTTGCCAACGCAATCCTGGAAGGCGGATAAGCAAGAACTGCTGCAATGGGCGCAGAATATGCGTAGTTGCGGAACGCCACCCGTTGTATGGGTGGGTTCGTTTTCGCCATGAGAGCCATCGCTGCCGACTCCTTTCCGGGAAAGCCTCCCGTCGCGTCCTTCGTCGGTCGTGTCGTGTCGGTGCGGGGAAGTGTCGTCGATGGTCGCTTTGAGGACGGACTTCCTCCCATCCATTCGATCCTTCATGCGAAACGCAACGGGGGCATCGCGATCGAGGTCCTCACCCAGCTTGATCGCTATCACGTGCGGGGCGTGGGCCTGAACCCGACCGAGGGTCTTGCCAAGGGAGATCTTCTGGAGGCATCGGGCGAGCCGCTGATGGCTCCGGTGGGAAAGGGGATCCTGTCGCGGATGTTCGATGTCTTCGGTCGACCGATCGACCGGCTGCCCGCGCCGGAGAACGTGCGGTGGCGGTCGGTGCATGGAGCCCCTCCGCCCCTGGCGCGACGGACAACGCACTCGGAGATTCTTGAGACCGGGATCAAGATCATTGATCTGCTCTCGCCGCTTGAAAGGGGAGGAAAGACGGGACTCTTCGGGGGTGCGGGCGTTGGAAAGACCGTATTGCTCACGGAAATGATCCACAATGTGGCGGGGCACCATCACGGCGTGAGCATTTTCTGCGGGATCGGGGAACGTTGCCGCGAGGGCGAGGAACTTTACCGGGACATGAAGGAAACCGGCGTGCTGCCGAACATGGTGATGGTCTTCGGGCAGATGAACGAGCCTCCGGGCAGCCGTTTTCGGGTCGGGCACGCCGCGCTCACGATGGCGGAGTATTTCCGCGACGACGAACACCGCGATGTGCTGCTGCTGGTCGACAATATCTTCCGCTTCATTCAGGCGGGATCCGAGGTTTCGGGACTGATGGGACAAATGCCCTCCCGGCTTGGGTATCAGCCGACGATGGAAACCGAGTTGTCGCAATTGGAGGAACGGATCGCGAGCACCGACACCGGAGCCATCACGTCGATCCAGGCCGTCTACGTGCCCGCCGACGATTTCACCGACCCGGCGGCCGTGCACACGTTTTCCCATCTTTCGGCCTCCATCGTCCTCTCGCGGAAGCGCGCGAGCGAGGGTCTGTTTCCCGCCGTGGATCCCCTGAAATCGACCTCGCGAATGCTGGCCGCCAGCGTGGTGGGAGAACGTCACTATTCGGTGGCCCGCAACGTCCGGCACACGCTGGCACAGTATGAGGAGTTGAAGGACATCATCGCCATGCTGGGGGTGCAGCAGTTGTCGGCGGAGGATCGGAATACCGTCTACCGCGCGCGCCGCCTTGAGCGGTTTCTCACCCAGCCCTTCTTCACGACCGAGCAGTTCACGGGTATGGACGGTCGCTCGGTGAAACTCGACGATACTCTTGCGGGCTGCGAGCGCATCCTTGCCGACGAGTTCAAGGATGCTCCCGAGAGCGCGCTCTACATGATCGGCGGTGCCGATGAGGCCAAACTGGAGGATAAGGCGAAGCCATGAGCGAGGCCTCGATGAGATTGCGCGTCCTGCTCCCCTTCGCGGTCGCATTGGAAGGCACCGATATCCTTCGGATCGTCGCCGAAACGTGCGAGGGCGCTTTTGGCCTCTGGCCGAACCGACTGGATTGCGCGGCCGTGCTGGTGCCGGGAATTCTGGCCTACGAGACCGCTTCGGGAGGGGAGAGGTTCGTCGCGGTCGATCGGGGGGTGATGGTCAAGACCGGCCGGGACGTGGTCGTGGCGGTGCGCAACGCCGTCACCGGCGGCGACCTTGGAAAGCTGCGGAAGCTGATCGACGAGCAATTCGTGAGGCTGGGAGA
>JAHEDC010000444.1 GCA_024641425.1 Verrucomicrobiales bacterium
GTCCCATTGTAGAGGTAGTATTCCGAAGAGGTGAGGGTATCGGCCGCGCTGGTGTTCCTCAGCGTGAGTTTCAGGGTGAGCGTGTGCGGCGCGCCGGGAGTGGAGGGATCGACAAGAGCATAGGATTTCGTGACGTGGAGATTATCGGGGGTGTCGGCCTCGTACGTGACACCGGTGTCGCTTTTTGTCGTGACCGCGTATCCGGTGCCTTCGACCTTGCCGACGCCGTTACTGAGGGCGCCGACGGGGCGGAGGCTATACTCGTTGAGGGTGACGGGAACGTCCTCGCGATAGCTGGACGCGTGGTCGAGAAGCTTTGCGGTGGCGATGCCGCCGCCGATGTTGGTCAGGGTGAACTCGGCTTTGTCCGTTTTCAGGACGAGCGTTTCCTCCTCGATCTCGCCGACTTCAGGGGTCGCGGGCGAAGTTGCGTCGGGCGTGCCGGTGACTTCACCAGGGGTGGACGGGCTGTCCTTGGCGGGATTTTCGGCACCCTGATTCTGCGTGGTTTCGGGAGTCCTTGGCTGTGGTTTCGGCTGGTTCGTCCACCAGAAGGCGAGTCCGAGCGAGCAGAGAATGACGACAATCCAGGCGGTTCTATCCATGATCTAAGGGCGGTTGGTGTTGGAAGGAAAGGTTTTCGGGCGTGGGGTCGTCGCTTTCGCGGGAGGGACGGGATCGTGCCCGCAGCCGCCCCAGGGCTGGCAGCGCGCAACGCGGCGGAGGCCCAGCCAGGAGCCGCGAAGGACGCCGTGGGTCTCCACCGCTTGAAGGAAATACTCCGAGCAGGTGGGAGTGAAGCGGCAGCCGGAGTTCGGGCCACCGATGAAGTGGATCAGCGGCGAAATGAACTTCTGGTAGAAGCGGATGAGGATTCGGATGAGGAATTTCATGTCGGCCCGTTTCCGGATCTTGGGGAGGATTTCGGGAGCAGAAGGCCGGCCTTCCGCGCGAGGATTTTCCAATCGTGCCGGAGTTGGTCGAAGGTGGCATCCGGGGCCCGATAGCGAGCGATGACGACGATGTGGTGCCCCGGGACGATCCGGTCGCCGAATTCCGAGAAGATCCCTTTCACCCGCCGGCGGATGCGGTTGCGGGTGACGGCATTGCCGATCTTCCGCGTGAGGATGACGGCGAAGCGGAAGGGCACCGGCAGATCCACGATGGGGACGATGCTGAGGACGAGGTAGCGTCCGGGAAAGGCGCGTCCTTCCGCGCGGACGCGCTGGAATTCGCCGCGCCCGCTCATTCTCATCGTGCGGGGCAGGCGCATGGCGGTGGATGGACGTTCGAGTAGCTCGCCCGGAAGGTTCCGGGGAGATTGGAATCAGGGGCCGCGCCGAAAGCGCCGACGGAGGGCCGGATGGGAAGGGGCGCGACATCGCCGGGACGGGCCGCGCTCCGAAGAAGGGACACGGACTGAGGCGAAAACGCCGGATCAGCTCTGCGTGTGGCGCTTGAAATGAATCTCGACACCCTTGGGGACCAGGCGCTTGCGGCCTTTCTGGCGGCGGCGGCGAATGAGATCCCGACCGGCCTTCGTTTTCATGCGGGCGCGGAATCCGTGCTGCTGCTTGCGGGTTCTCTTGGAAGGTTGGTAGGTGCGTTTCATAAGCCGTTCGGTAAATCGTAAGGGTGGTGGAGCATCGGCTCCGGTTCCGCGTTGGAACCCGAGAAGGGGGCGGGGGCCGACAATTTTAGCTGGAGTCCAAGGTTTGTCAACGGGTTCGTGGAGGGGAATCCCGACCGGCACGGGCTCGTCGTTCAACTTCCGACGGCGGGGCTTTCCGGCCGCCTGATCCGACCCGCGTTGAAGGCGGGAGGCACGCATCAGGATGATTGCAGGCACGGGAGGTGAAGGGTTCTTAGCAAACGCCGGAAGCGGTGAGGGAACCATTCACGAGATAAGAGATTACGCTTCGCAATTTGAAGAACGGCAAGGGATATTCGTCAGAGCTGCAGGTCATTCCGGGTGGAATGGCCCAGCAAACCCATCACGGGGGGAGTAGGGTGCTTCGCCCGTGTGTCTTATGTTGGTAGCCCATTTCGAACAATGAAGAAGAACCTATCCTCCCCCGCCGCTCTGGCGCTTTTCCTTCTGATGATTCCCGCGCGGGCCGATGTGGTCGGCGACTGGAACGAAACGCTTCTCCAGGCCGTGCGGACGGCTTCGACGAACCCGCCCCGGGCTTCCAGGATCATGGCCATGACGCACCTTTCCATCTATGACGCGGTAAACGGGATCGCGCCGACGCACCGGCCCTACCTGAGTCACCCTGCCGCACCGGCCGGCGCTTCGCCGGAGGCCGCCGCCTGTGCGGCCGCGCGGGTCGTCCTCGAGAATGTCTATTCCGGAAACGCGACCGTTCTCGGGCAGATCGGCGCGTCCTACACCTCGACCCTGGCCACCGTGCCCGACGGGGCGGCGAAGGACGCGGGCGTAGCTTGGGGCGAGGCGCGGGGGATGGCGATGCTCGCCTTCCGGGCCAACGATGGGTCCGATGCCGTCGTTCCGTATACCCCGGATCCTGTGCCGGGTCGCTGGCGGCCGACCCTGCCGGGTTTTGCTCCCGCCCTGCTCCCCCAGTGGGGGGCGATGGTGCCCTTCGCCATGGCGCGGGGTGACATGTTCCGGCCGCAGCCGCCTCCGGTTCTGAGCAGCGCGGCCTACGCCCTCGAATTCGACCAGGTCAAGGCCATCGGAGGCACCACCAGCGTGACGCGGACGGCCGACCAGAGCGAGATCGCGCAATTCTGGGCCGACGGTGGGGGCACCGAAACGCCCCCGGGCCATTGGCTCACCATCGCCCAGGATGTCGCGGAGGCCGAGGGCCTCGCGCTGGAGGAAAACGCCCGCCTCTTCGCACTCGTCTCTCTCGCGGTTGCGGATGCGGCGATCGTGGCCTGGGAAACGAAATACACATACGATCTCTGGCGCCCGATCACCGCGATCCGCGAGGCCGATACGGACGGCAATGCCTCGACGGTGGCCGACGCGGGGTGGCTTCCGTTCATCAACACGCCGCCGTTCCCCGAATACACGTCGGGCCACAGCACTTTCAGCCGTTCGAGCGCGACCGTGCTGGCGGCCTATTTCGGGACGGATGCGGTTCCCTTCACGACGGGTTCCGATGCCCTGCCCGGAGTGACGCGCAGCTATCCGCGCTTCAGTGCCGCGGCCGACGAAGCCGGGGTCAGCCGCATCTTCGGGGGGATCCATTTCGCCTCCGGCAATATCGCGGGTCAGGCGAGTGCCTTCAGTCTGGGAACGTTTGTCTTCGAGCGCTTTCTAACGCCCCTCAACGCGACCGAGTTCACCCTTGCCCGCTTCACGCCCGACGGATTTGCCATCGAGGCCACCGTCACGAGCGGCGTGACCTACCGGGTCGAGGCCTCCAACGACCTGGCCAGTTGGGCCCTGCTGACCACGATTGCGGCGGGCATCCCGAGGATCTCCTTCGTCGATGTCAACGCGCCCGCCGGCAAGCGGTACTACCGCCTGGTGCCCGTGCCGTGATGGAGTGGGACGCAGCACTCTCAGGAAGGGAAACTCGCTGCGGTCGATGCGGAAGGGGGCGGGGATGACGCGGCGAATCGCTAGCTCTCGTTTTTGATCCGATTGCGTTCGAGCTCGTAGTCGTGGATCAGGGATTCGAGCTTCTCCTCGAATTGATTGGAAATACTGAAGAGTTCGCTGACGCGGTCGGCAAACGCCTTCTGCTTCGTTTCGTCCTCGATGATCATGGAAAGTTCCGCCAGTCTTTCGATCCGGCTCTTGGCCCGATGCGACATCTCCCTGAACTGAGAGAGATGAGCATTCATCTGCTTGATGGTGGCATTGGCTTCTTCATTCATTTATTCAGGGGGGCGGGGGGTAAGGGTACTCATGAACCCGGGGGCGATTATGAGGCAAGCGCCCCTCTCGGGCGAGAAGAATAGGCGGGAGGCGTATGAGGCCATTAGGGTGCGGCCCTTTGTGTTGACCCCTTCCGTTCCGGGAAGGGTGAGGTGCCGCCCAGTTTACGGCAGCGCAAGAACCGGGCCTCGGAGGATCCTCGTGCCCAAGCTCCCGCTTGGGCACGCGCCCGGCGGCCGAGGCTCTTGCCTCTCGGGTGGCGGAGAGCGCGGACGAGGCTGGAGCCTCCGGGACACTGGCATTACCAAGCCGGAGCTTGGTAACGAGGGGGAAACCCGTCCGCCCCCTCCGGGCCGCCTGCGGGGCCGCGCGGAGGCTCGGCCCGAAAAAATCCCTTCCCCGATCCGCCCTCCCGCCCTATCCTCCTCCCGTCACGGGGGCCGGCCCGCCGCGCCGGGAAAGCCTTCCCGTTCTCCGCCGCCGGAAAGAGCACCCTTCACCGAAACGAATTGCATTGTTTGATCAGAAATGAGGCGTAATCGAGCAGTTTCCAAATGGGTGTTTGTTGCACCGCTTCTTCTTGCGATGTCTGGGTGTGATCAAGTGTCGGAAGAAGTCCCAACGACAATAGTAGGACAGATCAACGACAACCCCGTTGTCACGATCTCTGAGCAGGTGTCGCTGGCGGACTTTGATTCCGATTACCTCAAAGGTATTGAGTCGCCGGCGATTTCGATAAGACGGAACGAGGATGTCCATTACGTGACGTTCGTCCGGCCTCTTGGGACACTCGGCCGGATGGTTATTGCAGCAGGTTCCCGGGTCGAGATTTGTCGGAAGAAACCGTCGGGGACACCGAAATCACATGACGGATTCACGGGTTTTCATTCGAATATTCCTACGGGCGATCCCGTTTTCATCGGGTTTATGGGTGGTAGGAAGTTTGGTTCTCTTTTGCTGATTTCAGAGTCCGTCTACGCTGGAGAGGGGAATCGGACCCAAGTGGCACGACTCTCGGAAGAAGAAATAGGCGAACTCATTGACCTTCTCGAGGCATTCATTGCTGATCCAGAGAGCAGCGGCTTTCCGCGCTATTACGTCGACTACCTCAGTCTCAAGAAACGTGAAGATCAGCATGATCCGGACGGACGAGTGACCTATGTATACGATTACGCGTATGGAGATGATAGCGGCACCATTGAAATCAACCCCACTACGATGGAACTCAGATACTCTCGGAAATGGGATTAGGCGTTGCCGGGCAAAGCAGAGCGAACAAGTCGGCGATGATCAATCCCCGACCCGCTGCAACGCTGATCCGAATATATGATTCAAGATGGGGGGTGAGCGAAAAGAAAGGGGAGGCTGGCGGAAGGGGTTGCGTTCGGGGGTGGGAGCCGTGAGGGTGGCGGGATGATGCGCCTTGTCTGTGCCTTTGTGTTTTTTTCCGGCATCTGCCGGGCGGTGGAACCGCCGGCGGAGGCGGTGCGGCCGGATGCCGTGACAGTGACTGGGGAGCGCGCGGGAGGGGTGCGGATCGGGAAGGAGGAGGCTCCGGTGGTGGTGCTGGTGTTTACGGATTACACGTGCCCGCATTGCGTGACGCTGCACGGGGAGACGCTGGAGGGGCTGCGGAAGACTTACGTTGAGAGCGGGAAGGCGGTGCTGGATATCCGGCATCTGCCGCGGCTGGATGAC
>JAHEDC010000445.1 GCA_024641425.1 Verrucomicrobiales bacterium
CGCCGGGTTCCGTCAGGTCTTCGAGTTCGGGAAGGTCTTCAAGGTCGGCCAGATCGTCCTCTGGATCGCTGGAATCGTCATCGATTGTCTTGTCAGGCATGGAATTCAGTGGATCGCTCGTGTCATTCGAGTCGCACATCGTCGAGAAACAGAGTCCGCGCAACGGATGCCGCCCCACCATGGAGAACAAGGCGGGCGACTCGATGCAGCGAATCCTTCGCTGTCGCGGATGTCGAACTCTGTAACTGATTCAAAGGCAGGACGCAAGCATTCGTTCCCCGGCCCAGGGCGAGAATACCGGAGAACCGCCCACCGTCGTCGGTGTCCAGCCGTATCCCCAATTCGAAGGCCTCGCCGGGATTGAAAACCTCGAGGCGCAGCGCGGAGAACCGACTCCAATCCGAGTTACTGGAAAGCAAATGGACGCCGGCCCACGGTGCGGCCGCCATGCGAAGCTCCAGGGAATGTGTTCCGCTCGCGGCGTGCTCCGAGCTTCGCGCGACGGTGGTTTGGCGGCCCTTCAACTCCCCTTGTGCGCGCCACAGCAAGAGCTCCCAATCCTCCTCAAACTCCCCGAGGACTGGAAAACGGAGCCCTTGGCGCCGAACGGCGGTTGCGGCTCGCACCGGGGAGATCATCGCTAAAGTGACCCCCAGCGCCAAGGCACCTCCAAATGCCATCCCCCACCGTTTCCACCTTTCCCCGCTCTCCCACGCGATCCCCATTCGGATACCGGTCAAAGCGATCACCATGGCGGAGAGATTGTTCGCGAAATCCCCCCAACTCGGATCACGTCCCAGCAGCCCCTGGAGCAACTCGGAACCTCCGGCGAACGCAACCGCCATCACCACGGTAACGAGGAAGGCCCGCGCGCGCGTCAAACCGAACATGTTGTGCGCCAGTATGAAGAAGCAAAGCGTGATCGCCGCGAAAAGGGGCAGATGGACAAGGTCGATCAGAGCCTTGACGAAGGCGGAGTTCACACGAAGCGGCGCGGGAATGAACAGCGACGACGCCAACCCGAAAAGGATGAGGACGACCCATTTCATCCTCGCTGCGCTGGCGTTAGGTCTCAACATTGATGATTCCCACAAAGCCCCACCTCGAATGGCCCGTCAAGCACGAGCGGAAATCACCGCGCCCCCCCTGCCGAACGAGGCGATGGGTTGCTCACTTCGTCGCCGCCGCCTGATGCAGCGTGATCTGGGTGAAGGGAATCACCCAGCCATGCGTATTGCAGGAATTGACACACGCCCGCTGGAGCAGGCGCCCGAGTTGATCCGTCTTGCTGGCGCAGTCGCCGCTGAGATCGGCGATGACATCGAAGTCGAGTGAAGAAGCGCCCGCCGAAGCGAATTCGACCTTGAGGCTGTGCAACTGCTCTCTGTCGATGGTGGAAAGCAACTCGCGGGTGATCTCCTTCCACAGGGTTTCCGGAATTGCACCGGTGCAATCGGCCTGATGGGCGTAATCGATGCCGAAGGTTGTGCGAAGCCGGAAGCCGCCGGAGAGGTTCTCGGGCACGAGGGCGAGGAAGTCGGGGGTGAGGTAACTCTTCCGGCTCCCGCCAAGCAGGACAAGCTGGACGAATTCGGGTGTCTGGCGGAGCACTTTCCCGGTCGTTCCGTCGGAGAGGCGCACCCAGTCATTCACGTGGCTGGGGAACCACAGCTCATCGGGATCCGGGTGGCGGGAGATCTGGCCGACAAGCATTCCGACGGGGATCCGGACGATGCCGCCCTGCAGGGCCTTGTTCTGAAGGGTCGAGAACAAGCCGAGTGACTTCACCGCGTAGGGCACGCCCTCGTAAACGATGCGTTCCCCCTCCCGCACTTCGCCGAGGTTGAGAATGAGGCGTGCCTGCTGGTAGTATTTCGGCAGCCCGTTCTTCGCCGCCAGAAGGAGCCCGAAGAGGAGGATAAGCGAGAGGCCGAGCAGAACCCAGTCCCCCGTCGCATAGAGCACGAGGATGGCGGCGACGAAGGCACCGACGAGGCTGAAGATATTGTAGACAATATCGATGAGCCGCGCATGAAAGGGGCGTTTCTCTCCCCGATGCCAGGGGCTGACGCGGAGAAGATAGCGGTAGAGGAGCCGCAGACCGGCGAAGACGACACCGAAGGTCAGGAACGTGAGAAGGAGATTCTTCCCCCGCGTGCGGAAAAAGGTCTTCGTCCCCTCGGTCGCCGTGTCGATGAAGGACCGTTTGCGCCTGTTCACCTCGTCAAGCTGGAAGCGGATTACCTTCACCTGCCCCTCCGCTTCCTTCGCCAGGGCCGCCCACCGGTCGCGCTCTTTGCGAAGCGAGGTCACGAGATCCGCGTTTTTTCCGGCCTTGCCGATCATCGCGTTCACGTTTTCAAGGCCATTCGAGACAATTTCGAAGCGATGTTCGGCATCCCGGAGATCGCTCCGGAGCTGTTCGACCTCGCGGGGTTGCCGGGTCGCCTCCTTCAGTTCGGCGATGATCGGGAGGAGCAAGTCGTTGAATTCCTCGCCCAAGTCGAGTTTTTCCGTTCCTCCCGAACCGGGAGCGTCACCCGGGGCGACCCCGGAAGCGATGGCGGCGAAGTCCGCGCGCAGCTTCTCCAGTTTCGCGTTGAAGTCCGCCACCTCCCCCTCCAACCGCTGTTTCTCCGTATCCGGAATCCCCTTTTGCGCCGCCGCCGCGGAGGCTTTCTTGAGATCCGTTTCCACCGTTGAAATGGTCTCGATGATGGAGGCGAGCGCGTCGACCGCCTGAGATTCCTGTAGGATCACCGCAGCCTCCCCCTCGGCGACGGGCTTCTCCGCGGGAACATCCTCCTGAGACCGCGCCAGAGGCGCAAGAAGGCACCCAAAGGCTAGGACAAGGGAGAAAAAGAGGGCGACGCTCTCACACGCTGCGGAAATTCGGGGGACAGGCACGGCGAAACATGGCAAAGGAACGTGGGCCGCACAAGGGGCGGCTTTCGCCGTCTCACCGCGGGGGTTGAAAATTTCGGTTCTTGCCACGAACGTCCGTAAGAATATGAGGCTGCCACCTCCTCCGTTCGGGTGAAACGAGTGGCCTAACACTCTCCAATGCCCGACCGCCTACCAGATCCCCACTTCCAGGATTTCCCCGTGTCCCTTTCCCCCGACGACAATAATCCCTCCGACATCCCGGTGCAGTGCCTGTTCGTTCGCCATCGGAACGCCCTTCTCGTCCGCGCCGCCTTCGAGCCGCTTTATATTGACCACTACCTGCACCTGATGCAGCACGGCATCCACATTGCACCAGGCCTCGATCTGTTGCTCAAGGACGCCCTTGCCGCCATGACCCTCCACCTCGCTTCGCGGCCATGGCGGGAGGTTTCCGCCTGGACCCTCCATTTTCAGGATCCAATGTTCAACCTCTTCGCCACCGGAGACAGTCGCATCGGGAATGTTATCGGACGGGTCTTCACCGAGAACGTCCGCGATTCCGGCGCGTCCCTCTTCCTCGCCCAGACCAACGAGGATCCGAAGCCACCGCGTCGGAGCATCGTTGAATTCGAGGGCACGCGGATCTTCCCCATCGTCGAGGAATTCTACCGCCAGAGTGAGCAGCGCCCCGTCCGCTTCTTCGATCTCGGCAACGAATCCTACGCCATGATGAGCGCGCAGCCGGACTGCGAACTTCCATGGCTGGAGACGCTCGACGAAGATGCCGTCCGGGTTCTGGATGCCACCGAGGATCTCAGCCTCCTTGAAACGCGCGCCTACCACTACGACTGTGGCTGCTCCATGGACCGTGTCATGCCCGCCCTTACCCCACTCGGTCCCGCCGACCTTGAGGAGATATTTCAGGAAGCACCCGAACTCAAGGTGACCTGCCCCCGCTGCGCGGCAATCTTTCAGGTGACGCGCCAGGACATCGAGCGATTCCGTAATGCAAAGTAGCGGCCCCGGCGGCGTCTACCGCGGATCGGCTTCGATCCTTTCGACGGGGGGCAAGACCACCGCCTTATCCGCCGGATCGGCCTTTGTCTCCGGCCACTTCCGGATCGTTACAATCCCCCTCTCGATCGTGAATTCGGTGCCGGCCGCTTCCATGAGATAACCGAGTATCCCCCGGGCGCTTGCATTCTGGAGTTTGAGACTGACGGACGTCTTCGCCAAAGCGGAATCGACGAGGACAAAATTGATCGGCGGATTGCCCGCTTTGCTCCCTCGCATCTCGGAGAGTTTCGCCCTCAGGAACTCCATCGCCTCGCCCAATTCCGTTTCCTCGAAGTGAATCGCCGGAATGACCGCCGAGGCAAGATACTTCTCTACCACGCGACTCTGGGGCGACGCGTCCGACGCGTCCGCTCCCCCTCCCCCGGGATTTCGGCGGGTTGCCTTATCGGTGATGACGATTGCCTCGCTCTCAATCGCATACTCGCAACCAGCCAGCAGGCAGGTGTATTTCAAGACTTCGCGGGCGGGAACTTTCTCCAAGCCAAGCGTGATGGGCTTGGCGTTTTCGGCCCCACGGAGATCAACGAAATTAACGCCCTTCGCCCCGGGCTCCGCCTCCTCCGTATCCAACCCGATCATCTGCAGACGGAGGAATTCCAGGGCTTCTTCGACGGTGGCCTCGTCGAACGCCACGCGAGGAATCTCAATCCCGTCCAGCTTCGCCCCGATCTTTCGGGCCGCCGCGCTCGGCGGGGCAGCCGGAATCGCGGGGGCGAGAGCCGCGAGGACAAACAATACCCTAGCGAAGGCTCGCACCGGATGGACAGTAAAGGCGAGGAATTTCATGGCACCAATCTCCAATGGGAGCGCATCCAGCATAACCGGTTCACCTGGATCGATGCAAGGATTGGTTTTCCTCGAATCCCTATTCGCATCCTCGCAGGAACCGGGTGAATTCGAGCGCGTTTTCAACGATCTCAGTGGCCCGATCATTGCCCCACGACGTCATTCCCGTGGAGAACAACGGGAGCCCTGTCGTCCGGTATGGCTACTTCAGCATCTCGGCGACCTTGCTCGGATCGGAGGTCGGAAGCTCGCAGTGGGTGCCTTTGCAGAGATAGACCGACGCATCGCTCTCCTTCGGCTTGAGGGTTTTCGCGAACTCCTCGACCGGACCGAGGGTGCCGAGAATGACCTTGTTCGGCTGATAAACGGAATGCGCGGCGGCCAGCAGTTTCGTTGCGTTTTCCGAGGTGGGGTCGCCGGCGATGACAACGCGTGCCGGTTCCTGGAGCGAGAAGTCAAGTGCCTCCAGAAGATAGGGTGCGGCTTGAGGGAGTTGGGTGAGCCTCTCGGCAAAAAGATGGAAGGTCTTCTCCACGATGGCGCGGAATTCCGGCTTGTCCGTGATGGCGGCAAGTTTGAGCAAGGCAAGACAGGCCACCGAATTTCCCGACGGCTCGGCGCCGTCATAGTCTTCCTTCACGCGCATGAGGAGATCGGCGCTGGTGTCGGCACTCTGGTAAAACCCTCCATGCTCCTTGTCGTAGAATCCGTCGATCATTCGCCTCGCGACGGCCAGCGCGAATTCGAGATGCGCGGGATCAAGCGTGGCTTCATAAAGTTCAAGCAGGCCGTCG
>JAHEDC010000045.1 GCA_024641425.1 Verrucomicrobiales bacterium
TTCTTGTTCATCGGTTCGCGACTTTCGCCTAGCCTTCCTTCCCACGGTCGGTCGCCCTTCCGCAGTTGGCTTCGGCTGGTGTTTTTCTTATGTTGGTTATTTTCATGGTTCATACACAGGGGACTTGAACCCCAATAGGACTGCGCCCATACCGGGCACACACAAGCGGCTGGAGACCAACGCCTGACCCGCCGTGAATCGAAGGTGTCATGACAGCTCCAGCGATCAAGTCGGAATCAAAGGTCGCCCCCGGTCAGGCGTGGGTCAGCCTTGAAGCTCGCCACAGAATCCCATCACACATGGTCACCTCGGAAGAGCAGCCACTATTGACCGGTGATCCGGAGGGCGTTGAAGGGTTTGTCGATTGCGACCGGTGTTTGCTCGTCGATGGGCGAGGCAGCGAGGAGGAAGTGCTCGATGATGCCAGCCAA
Source organism: Verrucomicrobiales bacterium (assembly GCA_024641425.1). GTDB lineage: Bacteria > Verrucomicrobiota > Verrucomicrobiia > Verrucomicrobiales > DEV007 > JAHEDC01. The sequence continues at coordinate 432 of JAHEDC010000045.1, forward strand.
TTCCTTCCCGATGGAAGGCTTAGCTACGAGATCAGTGATGCCGACGCCGACTCGGCCACCCTGCGAATTCGATTTCAAGACCGGGAAGACGAGATTTCATTGCCAGCCCAGCCACGGAACACCTTTCGAGTGCTTCTGCGACTGGCGACGCTTCTCGAGCCCGACCACGGTATGAGGCTTTTCCGATGCACCGGGGATTCCGACACCAACGGTTTCCTCATTCGACCGGCTGCTTGGTGGAGTACGGATCGATCTGCCTACTCCAAGCAGGACGCCGAACTTTTCCATGACTTTGGAGAGGTCAACCGCCTTTGGGGACTCGACAAGGCACCTCAAAGTGACGCATAGTCGCGAAAGACTCACTAAATTGCGATCAGCATGCAGAACCCTCTTAGGGTATTGTCTCCGAAATCCATTCCAGCAACCCCCTTCCCATGACACCCTCGCTCCCACGTACGATTCTATTTTTCATGATTACCTCTTGCGCCGCCAGTGCCGTCGACGATGGCTTCAACTATGATGAAGAAAAGGTGCCGAAGTTCACCTTGCCGGACCCGTTGGTGAGGGCGGATGGATCGAAGGTCGCGAGTGTGGATGAATGGAAGGGGAAGCGTCGGGGCGAGGTGCTCGAATTATTCCGTGATCAGATGTACGGTCGCATGCCCGGTCGGCCTGAGGGCATGCGATTCAAGGTATTCGACGAGGAAACGAAGGCGCTCGGCGGAAAGGCGACCCGGCGGCAGATAACCGTGTTCTTAACCAAGAGCGAAACCGCGGAAGCTTCGTTCGATATCCTTCTCTATATTCCCAACGGGGTGGAGGAGCCTGCGCCGGTATTCTTCGGGTTGAATTTCCAGGGGAATCACGCCATTCATGACGACCCGGGGATCCGACTTTCCGAGCGCTGGATGGACAAGGGCCAAGGGGTCGAGAACCATCACGCCACGGCGGCCTCGAGAGGTGCTGCCGCGAGCCGTTGGCCGGTCGAGATGCTAATGGATCGGGGATACGCGCTGGCGACAGTTTATCGGGGGGATATTGATCCGGATTACGATGACGCATTCGAGAACGGCGTGCATTCGCTCTATCCTGAGTTCCAAGGGAGGGGCGATAATTTCAGTACCGTGGCGGCATGGGCCTGGGGATTGAGTCGACTTCTCGATTACCTGGAGACGGACAAGCGGATCAATGCGAAGAGGGCCGCCGTCATCGGGCACTCACGTCTTGGCAAGGCCGCGTTATGGGCGGGGGCCGAGGATGAAAGAATCGCCCTCGTCGTGAGCAATGACTCCGGATGTGGGGGTGCCGCCCTTTCGAAGCGTCATTTCGGGGAGACCGTGCAGCGGATCAATACGTCATTCCCTCACTGGTTCTGTGAAAACTTCAAGAAATACAACGAAAACGAAATCGCACTTCCCTTTGACCAGCATATGCTCATCGCCCTGCAGGCACCGCGTCCGGTCTATGTGGCGAGCGCCGAAGAGGATCAATGGGCCGACCCGCGGGGCGAGTATCTTTCCGCGAAAGGGGGCTCACAAGTCTACGCCTTGTTCGGTCGGGAGGGGCTGGTTGCGGACGCGTGGCCGCCTGTGGGCAAGCCCGCGCAGGAAGGATGGATCGCCTATCACATTCGTGCTGGCAAGCACGACGTGACGGACTTCGACTGGCGGGGGTATCTCGATTTCGCCGACAAGCGAATGCCTTAGTTGGAACGCTGCCATTCCCTTTGGCGGTGTCGCCTCGAGTGCAGGGGAGAATTGCTTATTGTGCCGGTTTGGATAGCGCGCGAGAGGGTGGTGCGATTCTGCGGGCTGCGGTTAGACGTCCCCGGAGTTGGCTTTCGTGTCCCGGGGGTAATGCTGGCGGCTGGCACTTGGAATGCGTCGCTGTCAAAGCGGGTGGAGATAGCCTCGTGGAAAAGGGAAATGCCGCGCGGTTCATTGCACTTGCAACAACCAGCGCGGCATTCGCAGGGATAAGATGGAAGGATTGTTACGCGATCACGCTTACTTGCGCCCGCGCTTGCCGGCTTTCTTTTTGGGTGCGCTGCCAGCGGCCGCGGCTTTCTCGGCGGCCACGCGTGCCCAGCGTGCCTTGACGGCGGCCTGGATGCGGGCGCGCCCTTCGGCGGTCATTTTACGCTTCGGTGCCTTTCCGGAAGCGGTGGGTGCCGCCGCCTTGGCGGCTTTCGCCTTGCGGCCCGCTTTCTTCTTGGCTCGTTTTGGTTCGGCGCCTCCATCCTTGGCCGCATGGACTTTCGCCCAGCGCTTGGCTTGTCCGGCACGGATGCGCTCGAGAGCTTCCGGGCTCAGCGCGCGCTTGCCTTTGCGGCCGTCTTTCTTCTTCGCGGGAGCAGGAGCGGCGGCGCGGGGAGCCGCGGCGGAGCCACCGGAAAGGAGAGCCAGAAGCTTTGCTTCGAGGGATTCAATTTGATCACGAAGGTCCGCAGCCGCGCGCAGTTGCGCCGCCGTCAGATTGTTGACTGGGTTGGTACTCATAGGGACGGATACTAATCGATGTGGTAGCGATATCAAGTAACGAGTGAAGAGGCACCTATCTTCGCGGGGGATAGGTCGGTGTGATATTCCGATTGAAATTGTCCGTCATGCGGGGAATGAAATGCCTCGTAATTCCCTATGTCCGTCCACACCGATCAGTTTGAAGTCCGCACGCGTGGAAAAGGAACCTATGAGATCAGCGAGAGCATCCGCCGGGCGTTACGCGCAAGTGGATTGCGCGAGGGCACGGTGACGGTTTTTGTCCGGCATACGAGCTGTAGTCTGGTCATTATGGAGAACGCCGATGCTTCCGCGCGAACGGATTTGCATGCGTATTACGAAAGACTTGTCCCCGAAGAAGCGCCCTATTTCGTCCATACCTGTGAGGGGCCGGATGATATGCCGTCGCATATTCGGATGACCTTGACGGGTTGTTCTGAAGTGATTCCCTTCGTGGAGGGGCGACTGCTGTTGGGAACCTGGCAGGGAGTTTATCTTTTCGAACATCGCAGGGCGCCGCATTCGCGTGAGATCGTGGTGACGGTCATGGGTGAGTAAAGGTGTCTTGTCCCGACAGGATTATCTGCTAGGATGGAATGATGAAAACGTTCGTAATCCTTCTTGCCGTGGGCATTGCCCTCGGGGCTTCTCCTGAGGTTTCGGAGGGAGAGATCGTGAAGAAGGAGGTCTATTACTACGGTTCGGATAGCACTGCCAGCCAGTATGTCTTCCAGGCGGACAAGCGCCGGATTTCGCGCTTTGCGCGTTACGACGCATCGAGCCGGCTGGCACCACGATATCGTCCCGTCCGATCGAACGCGGGCATCCGTTACGGTTACGGCAATGCCTATGGCTGCTCGTATTACGTTCCGCCGCACTGCGCCTACCCCGTCCGCTATCGATCAGGGGGCGCTTCCGTTTGGTTTTATCCCGGCGGGTGCCGAACAATCGTCCGTATCTCGTCGCCCGCGATCCGGCGTTGGCCCTGAGTCCGGCTTTGTCGCCTCGGGAGAGGGGAAGAGTTTCTTGTGGAGTTCGTAAAGGCGTTGGAGTTCCTTTATCGGCTGCTCGTGGTCGTCGACGCGCAGGTCCCGGTATCGGTCGTTGAAGGCACTGTATCCCGCGTCCTTCCGGACAACCAACAAGGCGGCGGATTGCATGCCTCTCCGGTCGCCGCCCGCATCCTGGCCGGCTTGCAGCGCGTCGATGAGCCGCTGGGCGAGTTCCTTTGTCGAACCGGAGGATTCCTCGAACGACTTCGCCATAGCTTCGACGACACCCCTTCCCGCGAGAATGTTGCCCTGGACGCTATAGTTCTTTCCATGCAATGCACCGGCGAAGGCCATGCAGTTGGCGCCGGTGAAAGCGATGGATTCGCCCGTTGAGTTCACGATCCCTACCTGGCGTTGCTCCCTTCCCTCGTCTTCCCCAGTCAGCGCCGCGAGCACTTCCTTCGGCGACTTTCCGCGAGAGAGAAGTTCGAGTCCGCGGGGACCATACGTTGTGTTCGCCCAGGCTTGGGTCGCGATCGCGCCGACACCGGCCTTCGCCCAAGGGACGACTGCGCCGACGGCCAGGAATCGGGATTGCACGGCGACGCCGATCTCGCCGGTCGTCGGGTCCGCGGCAACGATGGAAAAGGTGGCGACGGCGGGGGGCATTTCCTCGGCCGCCGTTGAAGCGAGCAGGATGAGGGAGAGAAGGGCCATCGGACGGATCATGGAAAAACGATAAGCGGAGGGCGAGGGTTCGCGCAAGGGTCTTGCATTTCCCCCGGAATCTGGAATCCTCGGGGCATGGCCACCATCGGAACTCCATTTACAGATACAGCAACGAAAGTGCTCCTTTGCGGTTCGGGAGAATTGGGCAAGGAAGTGGTGATCGAATTTCAGCGTCTCGGGATTGAAGTGATCGCGGTTGATGCGTACCCGAACGCGCCCGCCATGCAGGTCGCGGATCGCTCGCATGTGGTCGCGATGCTTGACGGTGTGGCCCTGCGGGAGGTGATCGAGGCGGAGCGGCCTCACTTCGTTGTTCCGGAAGTCGAGGCTATCGCGACGGCAACGCTGAAGGCCATCGAAGACGAAGGCCTCTGTACGATCATTCCCACGGCGAGAGCCGCGGTGCTGACGATGAATCGGGAGGGAATCCGCCGATTGGCGGCCGAGGAACTGGGGTTGGCCACTTCACCCTATTGTTTCGCGGAGACGCTGGAGGATTACCGGGCGGCCATCGAGGCCATCGGGATGCCCTGTGTGGTGAAGCCGATCATGAGTTCGTCCGGCAAGGGGCAGAGTGTGGTGCGCGGGGAGGCGGATATCGAGAAGGCGTGGAACTACGCGCAGGAGGGTGGCCGAGCAGGGCGGGGGAAGGTTATCGTTGAGGGTTTCGTCGACTTCGACTACGAGATCACGCTGCTGACGATCCGCCATGAGGGGGGCGTGTGTTTCTGTGAACCGATCGGCCATATTCAGATCGACGGCGATTACCGGGAGAGTTGGCAACCGCAGGCGATGAGCGAGGTGGCGCTGGCCGACGCCAAACGGATGGGAGAGGCGGTCACGGGGGCGTTGGGGGGACGCGGGATTTTTGGGATGGAGTTGTTCGTGAAGGGGGACAAGGTCTATTTCAGCGAGGTTTCGCCGCGCCCCCATGATACGGGGATGGTCACGATGATCTCGCAGGATCTCTCGCAGTTCGCCCTGCACGCGCGGGCCATCCTTGGACTGCCGATTCCGAATATCCGGCAGCACGGGCCGTCGGCGTCCTGTGTGATCCTGGTCGACGGCGATTCGCGGCGGGTGGCATTCGGGAATTTGGAGGGAGCGCTTTCCGAGGAAGACACCCAGATCCGGCTCTTCGGAAAACCTGAGGTCAAGGGACACCGGCGAATGGGCGTGGCGCTTGCGCGGGATTCGGGGGGAATCGAGGCGGCGCGGGCGAAGGCGCGTCGGGCCTCCGGGGCGGTCGAGGTTCTGCTTTAGGACGGCCGTCCGGACGCTCGGGAAAGGGGCTACGGAGCCGGTTGGAGGACGGGATCGCGAACGCGGTAGAAACCGGAAGGATTGGCGAGGCGGGGCGCGAAGCTGTCCGACCATTGGCTGTTCAAGCCGGTGCCGGGAACACTGTCGTCGATTTCTTCCCAGAACATGGCGTCGAGAGTTTGCTTATAATCCACGGCGTAGAATTTTCCGGTCGCGCCGTTGAATTGGAGATCGATGGAGTCCGCTGTTCGCGAGACCATCGTGATGAGGAAATCCCCGGACGGCGGAAGGGTTTCGAGCGTGAAGGCGCTCAGGATGGGATTGGGGTCGGTAATGCCGGGATCGGCGAGGGAAAGGGAATCGAGCACGATGTCGAGTGTCGTGGTGGTGGCCGTGAACTCGTGGATGATGACGGCTCCGGTGCGCGCGCGCGGATTGTTCTGAATGACGCCGGGGCGGAAGTCGTCGCTGATCTGCGTGCCGTTGACCGAGACGTCAAATCCCCGGTTGGGGCAGCAGCCCTCGCCGAAGAGGAGTTGGAGCTTGTAGGTGGTGCCGGGGGTGAGGCCGGAGAGGGAAAGCGGGACATCCTCCGGCAGCACCGCGTCGCGCCCGTCGCTCCAGCGAATGCTGGCAAGGGCAAGTTCGAGGGCGTTGTCGTTGGGCGAGTCGCCGAAATTGACCACGTTCCAGTTGGGAATCTCGTACTGGGTCGTGATCGAGACGCCGGGGACGGAATCGGTGGTGAAATCGGCATCCCGGATAAGGCCGGGCGCGCCATTGGTTCCCACGTTGACGGCGAAAAGAAAATCTCCGTCGAGATCGAGACCGTCCCCGATGTCGCCGCCGGTGAAGTTGGCCGCGTAGGTTCCCGCGGGAGGCGTGCTGGCGGCATCGTTGGGCGAGGAGGCGGCCATGAGTTCCACCGGGTCGCTGAAGCCGTCCCCGTCCGAGTCGAGGACGCGGGGATTCGTGCCTGCCATCACTTCGGCGCCGTCCGGGAGGAAGTCGAGATCGGTGTCGGGAGCGCGGGGATCGGTGAGATACGTGTTGACCTCCTCGCCGTCCTTGAGGCCGTCCATGTCGGTATCCTCCGAATTCGGGTTGGTTCCGAGAGTGACCTCGACGTCGTCGTTCAGTCCGTCCCCGTCGGTATCGGCCTTGGTCGGATCGGTGCCATTGTTGAACTCCTGAAGATTGGAGAGGTTGTCCATATCGGGATCGCCGCTTGCGGTCTCGTCGAGGTCCATAAAGAAGTCGATTTCCCATTGGTCGGGCAGGAGATCGTGGTCGCTATCGCCGCTCTCTGCGGTCTGCTCGAGCGTGAAGCCGGAGAGAATTGGGTTTCGATCCGTAAACGGGGTGGGGAATCCTTCGAGGGTGACGTGGATGCTGTCCGTGGGCGCGGTGAAATTGATGATCGCTGCGATCGCGGCCGTATTGTCGAAGGAGGGGCCTGTCGTGAAGTCGTCGATGACCTTGATCCCGTTGAGGGCGATGTCGAAGCCTCGACTCCCGTTCGAGGCTTCGTCGAAGAGCAACTGCAGCTTGTAGGTCTGGCCGGGAGTGAGGCCGGAGAGGTCGAGGGCAAGGGCCTTTTCCTGCGCGTTGGTATCCGACCAGCGGATGCTGCGCATCACGGTCTCGAGGTTGTCCGCGTCCGTCGTGTTTCCGAAATCGGGCTGACTCCAGGCTCCATCGGCGAGGCTGTTTGGGGCGGTGACGCGGACACCGGTGACGCTGTCATCGGTAAAGTTCGCATCGCCCACGGGGCCGGCGGCGGCACCGAAAACATTGACCGCGTAGACAAAATCGCCGGAGAAATCGAGGTCGCCCGGACCGTTGACGACCTTTGTCTGCACGGTGCCGACGGCGGGCCCCTCGTCCTCGAGCGTCAGCCCTTGGAGGATGGGATTGAGATCGCCTGTCGTGAGGCCGACGGAGTCGAATACAATCTCGAGGGTGTTGCTGGTGGCAACGAATTCATGGACGACGGCGAGGCCGAGGGCGGCGGAAGTGCCCGTATGGGCGGCTGCGCTGAGATCGGCGAATATCCTGTCTCCGTCGATCCGGATCGCCCAGTGGCGGGTGGTGGCCAGGTCGGCGGTGAGGAGCTGGAGCTTGTAGATACTGCCCAAAGTCAGTCCGGGAAGGGTGATGGTGACGGTGTCGATTCCCCCGTTCGTGGCATTGCTCCAGCGGATCGACTGCATGAGGGTGTTCAGGTTCGTGTCGTCGGCGGTCTGCACTGGAAAGGCGGCGGGAAACCAGGTCGGGATATTGTTCTCGGCAACGATAATGCCCGCGTCGTCGGTAAAGGCGGCATCGCCGATCATAAAGCCGCCGGGCCCGGTGGCGTTGACGGCGTGGAGAAAAGTGCCGCTGAAGTCGAGACCCTCGCCCGGGTCCGCGCCGGTGAAGACCTCGGCACGGGAGGAAAGCCATTTCCGTTGGACAGGGATGCCGTATTTCGCTCCGAGGTAAGCCTCGAGTGCCTGGCGTTCCGAGAATCCAAGAGTGCGGTTGTAGGCGAGGATTTCAGCGACTTCGACCTGGCTGGGTTCATCGAAGGGAGGATTACCGGGAGGCGCACCGATGACGCCGATCTGAAGGTTTCCGGGAGCGCCGGTGCTGCCGACGTTTGCGATGGTTCGGCCGTCGTGGTAGAGGGCAGCGGCATTGAAGGTGCCGGTACCGGTCGAGATGACGGGGACGTTCACGGTGGCCGCCACGCCGCCGGCGGGACCGACCCAGGCGTTGGCGTAGTAGGCGTTGCCGCCGCCGCTGGCACCCCCCCATTTGCCGATCAGCCAGTTCTGGCCGCGGCCCTGGAGGGAACGCCCTTGAATCGCGCCCCAATACTGGTCGACGATGAAGACGGTGTAAGGTCGGCCGAGAGTCAGTCCCGTGTTGACGGCGAGACCGTCGGAAAAGGCATCACCGGCCCCGGCGGCATCAAATCGAATGGCCGGGCGTCCCCCGAGGACACCGGGAGCGACGGTGGGTTGCCGGTCGGCGGTCACCTGCGTGGCGTGGTAGGCGTTGCCGCTCTTGTCCTTCCATGAAGAGACAAGCCCGCCGGGCTCCGTGGTGATGGTGGCCGGATCGTCGGCGTCAAGCCAGAGTTGGAGGCCCGGGAGATCGCTTGGCAGACTCTGTGCGGGGACGGGGGCCGTGGCGGCGAGAAGAGAGAGGCTGGTCGCGAAAATGGGGAACAGGGAGGGTCTCATGATGGAATAGGCGGGGGTGGCGGATGTCGCCCCGTGGGCGCTCCTCTTCCGGCGCTTTGTTCTATCGCGAGACGATGGGAAGCGTCCTTTGCTAGGGGCGGCGGCGTCGGAAGGCGAGGAGAGCGAGACCGAGGGCGGTAAGAAGCGTGTGCGAGGGCTCGGGAATGGCTTCCAAGGTCAGACCGTTGAGGATGGGGTTCTTGTCTCCAAATGCGGTGCCGAAGCCGTCGAGAACGATATTGAACTGATCGTCGGTCGCCGTGAACTCGTAGGCGATGAATTTGCCGAGCGCGGGGTCGCCATCGCCGGCGGCCCAGTCATCGAGAACGAGAATGTCCTCGAACATGACATCGAATCCGCGAGTGGTTCCATTGTCGTCGAAGAGCAACTGGAGTTTGTACATCTGACCGGGATTGACGGCGAGGTCGACACTGAGGACTTTCTCCTCGCCATTGGTGTTGGTCCAGCGAATTCCCTGCATGACGGCTTCCAAGGCGTTGTCATCATTCGTCGCACCGTAGTCAGGATTGACCCAATTCGGAATTTCGTTCTCCGCTCCCACGAGAATGCCGCCCGAATTGTCCGCGGTGAAGACCGCATCTCCCACCGTGACGCCTCCCGCCCCGCGCATGTCGATGGCATAGGCGAAGTTTCCGGAGAAGTCGAGGCCGGCCGCGTTGGAGAATGTTCCCGTCGTGGTAATGCCCGTTACGCCGCGGTTCTCCACCGTAAGGCCCTGAAGGAGGGGGTTGCGGTCATTGCCGGCCCCCGTGATCGCGGTGCCCTGGAGAATGACATCGAGGGTATTGGAAGTGGCGACAAACTCGTGGACGACGGCGATCCCGAGATTCTGGAGGGTTCCGTCGCCGACGTGCGAGTCCTGGGCGAAGTCCCCGATGACGGTGTCGCCGTTGATGTTGACGGAGAAATGCCGGTTGTTGCCGGCGATGGCGTCGCCGAAGAGCAACTGCAACTTGTAGGTGTTGCCCACGACAAGGCCTCCGACGGACGCGTTCAGGGTTTCCTGCCCGACGCCATCCGTGGCCGTCCAGCGAATGGACTTCATCAGTTCGTTGAGGGTCGTATCCTGGCCGCTTCCGCTGAAACCGATGGGTGCCGAAGTGCCCCAGTTGGCGATCACATTCTCGCTGGTGATGACCCCGGCGTCGTTCGAGAAGTTGGCGTTTCCGATCGAGAATCCTCCGGCCCCGCCGGCATCGATGGCCGCGAGGAAGGCTCCCTGGAAATCGAGACCCTCGCCGGCGTCCGCTCCGGTGAAGGCGGCGGTGCGCGTCGCATTGTGGTTCTGATAGACGGGAAGCCCCCAGTGGTTCCCGAGATAGCGTGCCACCGCATCGCGCTCGTTGTCGGCGAGGGCACGATTGAAGACGATCACCTCGCCGACATCGGCCTGGGAGGTTTCATTGAAGGTGCCTCCGGCGAATCCCAGCTGGAGGTTCCCCGGTGTCCCCACAGAGCCATTTCCGCCGACGTTGCGTCCGTTGATGTTGAACTGGCTGTAATTCCCTGTTCCGACGCCCTCGGAGGCGACCGGAGCGTTGGTTCCGGCGGGGAGTCCCCCTGCGGGTCCGACCCAGCCCCCCGCGTAATGCGCGTTGCCGCCACCAGCGGCACCGCCCCACTTTCCGAGCAGCCAGTTGTTGGTGACGCCCTGAAGGGTGCGTCCCTGCACGCCCCCCCAATACTGATCGACAACGTAGGCGGTGTAGGGTCTTCCGACCGTCAGGCCCGTGTTGATGGCCATGCCGTCATTGTTCGCATCGGTGCCGCCCACGGAGTCGAAGCGGATGCCGTTCTGGCCCGCGATCACGCCAGCGCCTACCGTCGGTTGGCGCGCGGGATCGGCTTGGGTGGCGTGGAAATTGTTCCCGCTCTTGTCGCTCCATTGCGTCACGAAACCACCCGAGGTGTTGATGGTTCCGGCATCCTGCGAGTCGAGCCAGAGTTGGAGGCCGGGGATTCCGGAAGGGTCCTGGGCGGAAGCCTGCTGGCTCATGCCGCCGACGGCGACCAGGGAAACAATGATCAAAGAGGATTTCATTCGAATGGAATAAGCCGGATAAAACCCTTTTTTAAAGGATGGGTGACAGCGCTGTCAATGCGGATTTCCGCGGCGATTTCGAATATCCCGCGAGCGAAGCCGAGTCGCGCCGGATCCGGGGGAATCAGGGCAAAGTGACCGCGAGGTGGAGGAAATGGCGTCCGGTTGCTCCGGGGATGGATACCTTCCACACGCTCTCGGATCGTCCGTCTGCGAGGGGGGTAACGTTCACGAGGACGGCGGTGGCGGGGGTCCATTGGGCCAGATCGGGGGACGATTCGATATCCCAGTCGAGGGTTCCGAGGTCGGCCCGATGGCGGAACCTGAGGAGTAAGTCGCCACTCCCATCGAGGGTAAGGGTCGGTGAGGGGCCCAAATCCGGGAGGAAAGGGTCTGTTCCCGCGAAGTATTCCATGAGATTCGGGAAACGGTCGTCGTCGCCGTCCGCATCGGGAGCGGAAGCCAGCGCGAAATCAGGGGCCTCCGCATCGAACCAGCGCGCGCGCCAGGAGTCGAAACTGAGGCTACCGTCGCCGACACCAGGGGAACCGCCGGGATCGGCGCTGGCGCGCCAGTTTCCAGGAAGGGAATGGTCGGGATTCGAAGTGGGATCAACGAGTTGGAGGGAAAAGCCACGGGTGTCGGGCGCAGTGGGCCATGGGAGCGTGTCGTCGTAGGTGAAGTCACGGATGAGGGAGCCGTCGGTGGCCCGGACGACGACCTGTTCTCCGCCGTTGGAGAGGTTCGTGCCTCCGGTGAAGCTCCCGGCGACGGGGAGCCCGCTGCCGTAGCGGAGGGCGAAGGCGGCGGGGTTGCTAACGACCAGCGCGCGCCCTCCGGGAGGCAGCGAGGTGATTGCCGATCCGGTGAAGTCGAAACCGATGCCGGCGGAAAACGTGACACCGGTCAGATTGATGGGTGTGGCGCTAATGTTGAGGAATTCAATGAACTCGAAGTCACTGTTGTTGACGAAGCCCGCGAGTTGTTCGGCGCTCGTGGGGTTCCGGGGGTGGTAGTGGAGTTCGCTGAGGACAAGGTTCTCCGCGCTGGCCGGTTCCTCTCCGACGATGAAGTAACCCTCGTTCAGGCCCGACCAATCGCCGTTGTCGAGGGCTCGCGCGCGAATGCGGCCGGACTGGGTGAGAACGACGGGCTGGGGCGACGACACAACGGTGGCGATGAGTTCGGCATCGAAACTGAGATCCCCGCTTGATGGCGAAACCTGGTGGACTTCGACCGCGAGGACGTTCGCTCCCTCCACCAGGAGTCCGGGATCGACGCTGAAGTCGTAGAAGAAGGTCGTCTCGTCGGCTCCGGTGACATTGGAGAGGGCCGTGCTTGAGAAGATAAGCGGATTCGTCGGGTGGAGGTTGGAACGGGCGATTTCGGTGCCGTTGAGATAGACCGCCGCGCCATCGTCGCGGAGGATGCGCAGTGTGAGGGCGATCGTGGAACCGGCGCTGGCGACCTGGAAATCGCGTCGGAAGTAGTAGGTGAGGTAGCGTGCGCTTGGATTCGTGCCCCAGCCAAGGAGGGTTGCCTCGTCGCCGTCTCCGAAGCCGAGTTGGGCATTTCCCGAAAGCCAGGCGCTGTCATCGAAGGAGGGAGCGCGCCAGGCGGTTCCCTGGTCGGTGCCGTCGGCGAGATATTTCCAGGCTGATTGCTTTGAAACGAGAGGCAGGGCGGCCTGTGCTCCGTTCCACGCCTGCGCCGACCCTGAGGGCGCGCCATTCGGAAGTCGGGGGTCGCTGCCATCGGTCGTGTAATAGACCGTGTGGGGCGAGTCGAAAACGAGCTCGTAGCCGACGGGCACGCTTCCGCCCGGAATGCTGAGCCCGGGAGCCGTCGTGTTCGGGTAAAGGCCGACGTTCCGGAATCGCTGGAGGGCAATGAGGTGGTTCTGGTCCCAGAATCCTCCCGGCAACTGCATGAAATTCTGCTCCGCCATCCACTTTGTTTCGCGCTTGATCGGGGGATGCTCGCGGGTGTCGCCCCAGCGCGCGGATTCCGCGACGATCGCCTTGTCGATCTCGCTCGCGCGGCGGGCCCAGCGGGCGCGGTTGTTCTCCGGAGTCATCGCGCCGTTGTTGAAGAACAGGGTATGCACGCGGTCGCGGAAGGTCTGCCGGAAGGCTGCGTTCTGGCGAAGCCGGTCATAGAGAAACGCGGGGGAATTCGCCGCGTTCACGCTCTCGTAGGGCTGTTGGGGGAAAATAATGGAACGCGCACGATTCAACGCATCGTAGGAGATCTCCTGGTCCCAGGCGTAAAAGTGCCAGCCATCGCTTTCCGGGCCCCGCCGTCGAGCGGCCCAGAAGTTATGGTTCGGCCAATCCTCGGCGGCTCCCGTGATGTGGGCGATCATGTAGTCGATGAATCCGGGGAGGTCGAGCTGCACCGGGTAAGCGGGGTTTCGGGAACCGTCCGGATTGTTGCCGAGGAATCGCTGGTAGGCGGTCTCGGTCGAAAGCCCCGCCGTGGCGGCCGCCATCGTGGCATCCCAGGCGGTTCGGTTGCCGGCGTCGACTTCGGCGAAATCCTTGATGACGTCCCACTCTTCCTTTTCCCCGCCAAGGAACTTGGCATTGAAGGAATCGATGGGCCGCTCGGAGGGGTTGTAGAGTCCCCAGTAGAGGCCATTGAGATACAGATGCACGTAAGTGCCCCGCGCGCTCACGTGGCCGAGATCCGTCAGGAGGTCGCGCATGTACTGGTCGCGCAGGTAAGTCGCCTTGTCATTGATCCAGCGGGGGGCACCGTCGACGACCGGGAAGGAATCCGTTGAGGCTCCGCGCAGGACAAGCATGTCGAACTCGTTGTTTCCTCCCGGAAAGAGGGCGTGTTTTAGTTTCTTCGCGCCATAGCGCTCACGAAAACTCAGGCGGATGGGATGCTTGAGGGTGAAGGAATGCTGTCGGCTCGAGTTGCCGTGCAGGCGTGCCCCGGCGCCCACCTGGAAGTCATTCGACCCGTCGGGATTGAAATACTCGACCGAGACTTCGCGTTCCCAGGCGAGTCCCCGGCCGTTGGGGTAATAATAGATCCCGTTCGCGGCGCTAAAGAACCCGCCCGGCTCCGAAGTGAGGCTCATCGTGGGGAGCGAAAGCAGGGCGTCCCGGAAGGAATACCCGGGCAGGGTGGAATTCACGACATCGGGATCGACTCCATAATCGGCAGTGACGCCTTCCCAAGTCGAGGGAAGTCCGGGTTGGATTTCCGACTGCGTGGCGACCTGGTTCGCGAAGATATAGGTGTGGGTATCGATATTCGTCGCCTCATAGCCGGTCTTGAAGGCGGCGGCGCGAAGATTGCGCGTGGAGGTTATGGGGATGGTGGCGGTCGGGGGAGTGTCGGGATCCGGCGAGGGGGTTTGGATCCCATTCGAGAGGGTTGGCTTGGAACCGTCAGTCGTGTGGACGATGGTCGCGCCGGGGGTAGCGCTCGTGATCGTGACATTGAATGGGGCATCATAGTAACCGCGGCCGGGAAGGAATTTGGTGTCGGCAACGAAGTCGATCACGCCCGTTGGATTGCCCAGGCCGGGGGAGGGCTCGCGGAAGAACCGGCTTTCTTCTTCCTCCACCGCCAGGCCCACGAGATCGGCGAGGAAGAGGAAATTGCTGCTGTTCCCCGCGTTATTGAGGGCATGGATGGCAAGGACGTTGCCGCTGCTGCCCAGAAGACCGAGATGGGCCGAAAGGTCGATCGTCTCGACGCGGATCGCGTCCTCCGTGGGACGATTCTCGGTGGCGGCGCTGTTCCAGGCCGTGGCTGCGGGCGCATTCCTCCGCGCGACTTCCGTTCCGTTCAGGTAGGCGACGAAGCCATCGTCGTACCGGACGCGCAGGGCGAGTCCGTCGAAGTCCGCGATTCCCGGGGCCTCAAAGGGAATGCGGAGATAGGCGCAGGGATGAACGCCCGACATCGCTGTCCGCACGTCGCTTACGATGAGGGGAGTGAATCCGGACAGGGCGAGCGGGGAGGCTCCGGCGGCGAGGGCCTGGATCTGTGTTGCGCCAAGAGCCTCGCTCCAGACCGCGACCTCATCGATCTGGCCGTTGAAGTAGTTGCTCGTCGCGTCATTGGAGAAGCCGATATGGAGGCGCTTCTGCCAATCGAAGTCCTAGCTGGCCTTGCTGCCGCTGGCGGCCAATTGTCCGTCGACATAAATCCGTTGTCCGCCGACGCCGCCGCCGAAGACGTGGGCGATATGGTGCCAATTTCCGTCGGATACGTTGAGGCCCGAGGTGTTGATGGTCTCGTCGTTCCAGGTGCGGACGCGGATGTTTCCCCCGTTGAGGAGGACGTGCCGATCATGGCCGCCCCCCCCGAGGATCTGATCGACGACGCACAGGATGCCCCCGCTCGTGGCTTGGGTACGCACCCACATCGACGCCGTGTAGGCTTGCTCCGAGACGTCGATGGGCACGTCCACGTAGGCGCTGCCGTCGAAGTCGCCCGAGCGGCTGCCGCCAACCTGCGGGGGCTTGAGACTTGAGTAACCGGCGCCTTCGAGAGTGCCGTTGTTGCCGTTTCCGCTTTGATCCACCACCGTGTTCTCGAAATTCCAATAGGCGAGGGGAGTGCCCGCCTGACCGCCTCCTGTCTCGATCTGGTAGCCGATGCCGGCCGAAAGGCCCGTCCAAGCCCCATCCGGAAAGCCGGGGGCAGTCCAGGTGAGTCCCAGGCTGCCGTCGGTGGGAACTTGGAAGCGGGCCGTCGAATGGGGATGGATCAACGTTGTCTCCTGGGAGGTTCGGCTGATTCCGTAGGAAACATCGGGTTTTTGCGGGGGAAAAGCGGGAGCGAACTGGGTGGCGATTGTCACCCCGTCGGGGGCGACGAGGGCGAGGTATTCCCCATTGCCGTTGAGCGAGAAATTCGCGTGCAACTCACCGACCGGGCCGTTCGGGTGTTTGCCGGACGCAAAGACGAGCACCGTGCCACCGGGGGGAACGGTGAGGGAGGGGAACGTCCACTTGTTGAGGTCCGCGGCATCATCGGTCAGATGCCAGCCCGTCAAATCGGCCGGGGCGACCACGTCGGTATTCTCGATCTCGATCCAATCCGAGGTATCGCCCTCAAGATCGGTTAAGCCGTCGGTATTGCTGGCGAGAAACTCGCTGATCCGGAGGGCGGCTGCCGAGGGAAAGGCAGCCGCAAGGAGGAGAATGGCGGATAGAAGCGGGCGCATGAGGTCTTGGGGGAAGATTTTGACAATTGGAACATCATTCCACGACGGTGCCCAGATTCAATCCTTCATCTCGGCTCCTCGATGACATTCATGCCCGGGCAATCTTGCGGAGGCGGTGGAAGGGCCGTGGATAGGCTCCGGACCCAAGTGGGAGACGAACGATACGCTTCCGTCACCCTTCCCGATTTTCTTCAACCATCGCCCGAGGACGCAGGCGGGCGCAGGGCTCCCATGACGGCGAATAGGACAAGATATCCTTGAACCACGGCTAATGATGGCGGGAGCGGTGGGCCGCCGCAATGATAAGGGGGATCCCAGCGAGGGAGGTGAGGATCGTCCCACACTCCTTGACGAGAAGTCGATCCCGGATGAGGCGCGCTGACCGGAAGGTTTCGGAAAGGCCCTCCGGTTCTACGGCAAAACGGGGCGCCTCGCGACAATAATCATTGTCGGGCTCGTCGAACTTATGCCGCAGGAAATCCTCTTCGGTCAGGGTGATGGTGATCGAGACGATGAGGAACGAGATGCCACCCGTTGCTCCGTCATCCGCGGGATTGCCCCGGAGCATGGCACGGACCGGTCCACCCTGTCGTCAAAGCCCGCGGCCACCGTCGCATTGAATCTGAGATCCTGGATCGCTTCGTCCTGGAAATCGAAAACGCGATCGGGTTCGACAAGCCTTGGGTTGGGAGCCGGGTAAGGTGGAATGGTTGCCATAGGGAAAACCACGAAGCCACTCTCCGACGATTGAAGCGGGAGGATTCTTTGCCATGGGCGGCGTAGGCCGCGAGGGGAATTGGCAACCGATGAAGCTGCTTGGTGACGGCAAGCCGGTCGTTGAATTCGGGGAAAATGCTGAGCACCCTTACTTCGGCCAGAGGCAGACCATGTAGGCGACGTAGCTGGCCAGGAGGAGGCCGCCTTCCCAGCGCTTGATGACGAAGCCACTCCGCATGAGAGGGAGGAGAAGGACGGCGGTGCCGATCATGAAGCCGTAGTCGAGGTTGGTCACGCCGCCCGCGTGAATGGGATGAATGAGTCCTGCGAGACCACCGATGGAGAGGAGGTTGAAAAGGTTGGAGCCGACGATGTTGCCGATGGCGATGTCGGTGTGCTTGCGGAGGGCGGCGACGAGGGAGGTGGCGAGTTCGGGGAGCGAGGTGCCGGCGGCGACGATGGTCAGGCCGATGATGGCATCGCTGATTTTGAGGGTGTGGGCGATCGTGATCGCGTTGTCGACGAGCAACTGCGCGCCTCCGACCAGCATGGCGAGACCGGCAAGGACGAGGAGGATGGCGAGGGGGAGATTTCCGGGAGTGGCGGGAAGGGAGTCGTCGTCCCCGACGGCGGCGGCTTGCGCGGCCTTGGTTTCCTTCCGCGCCATGCGGATGGCAAGAGTCGTGTAGGTGACAATCCCGGTGAAAAGAAGGGCGGCCTCCCAGCGTTCGAGGACGCCTCCGGTTTTGAAAAAGACGACGCCGAGCACGGAAACGCCGAGCATGATGGGCATGTCCCAACGCAGAATCTGGAGATGGACGACAAGCGGACAGACGAGGGCCGAGATGCCGAGGATGACGGCGATGTTGAAGATGTTCGAGCCGATGATGTTCCCGGCCGCGATGTCGCCGCTTCCGGAAAGGGCGGACTTTACCGAGACGGCAAGTTCGGGCGCCGAGGTTCCGAAGGCGACGACGGTGAGCCCGACGACGAGGGGACTAAGCCCGGCCTTCAGCGCGATGCCGGAGGCGCCCCGGACGAGGGCTTCCGCTCCGGCGGTGAGAATGGCGAGGCCAAGGAGGAGGAGGAGGATTGAAGGGAGCACTCGGGTGTGGTTATTGGTGAATTGTTATTGGTTAATGGGGACTGAAAACTGAAAACTTCGCTACGCGACGAGTGACATCCCGCCGGCGCTGGAGACGAGGAGGACCTGGTGGAAATCGTTCACGCAGGCGGCGAGTTCGGGGGAGAAGAGGGGCTCGGTTTCATCCTCGGGCGGGTCGTAGCCGATCATGACGATGGCAGCGTTCCTCGACTGGATACGGAGCGTATCGAGCGTGTCCTTGCCGGGGACAATTTCGATCGTGGCCTTGATGCGCGCGGCTTCGAGCATCTTGAGAAGGGGATCGCGGGCCTTTGCCTCGTCGGCACCGGGGACGACGGCGTGGAGGATGCGGATGGGGTGCCGCCGCCAATCGGGATTCTGGACGAGCAGGTGGGAGAGCATGAGCATCATCGTGCTGTTGCCGCCGCCGCGCCACCAGATGTCGATGGTGCCGGTGGGCGGCGACCAGCGGATGCGTTCCTCGCGGTCGCAGCGGACGATGACAAGGCTGCGACCCAGACCTTTCACGAGGCGGAGGAGGCGGCCGTAGGCGGCCTGGGCCTCGGGATTTTCGGACCAGCCGAGAATGACGGTGTTTGGCTTGAATCCACCGAGGCCGTGGCATTGGAGGAGGGATTTCGCGCCGCCGAGGAGATCGCCTTCGACGACGACGGCGGGAAAGGCTTCCAGATCCTCGGCGGCGATGAATTTCCGCAATTTGGTCTCCGCGTTCTCGCGGGCCTCGATCCGGTTCTCCACATCGCCGGTGATGACCTGGGCCAAGGTGAGGACGCCGTGGCCGGAGGTGAGCCAGTAGCCGAATTCCGCGATATGGTTGCGGAGGAATGCCCCGCCGCTCAGGGCGAGGATGATCGGCCGCCAGTTTTTCGGGTGGTATTTCTCCTCTTCCAGTTTCAGGAGCGAGCGACGCGCCCGCTCGAAGGCGGCGCCGCTGCCGACATCCCCCCAGCGGGCTTGGATCTCCTTCCGGCTGATTATCCAATGCAGTCCGGCCATGGCTCCCATCGAGCCGATCGCCCAGACCGGGGAAATGAGGAGCATGACCGCGACGCAGCCGAGGGCCCCGAGGAGGGCGCTCGACCAGTGGCTGAAACGGAAGGCCGGACGGTAGCTCGGGTTGCCGGTGATCGACTCGTAGAAGCAGGCGAGGTTGATCGTGCCGTAGGTGACCATGAAGAACATCGTGATGATGGGCGCGATCGCGTTGAGGTCGCCGAGAAGGATACAGGCTTCCGCGATGAAAAAGGTGAGGACGGTGGCGTGGCGGGGCTCGTTGCTCGCCCCGCTGCCGCGGCCGAAGCTGCGGATGCTCGGGAAAATGTGGTCGCGGGCGAGGGCCTGGAGGATGCGCGGCGCGCCCATCATGCTGCCGAGGGCGGAGGACAGGGTGGCCGCGAAAACACCCGCGACGATGAGCGCGGAGGAGGCGGCGATGTCAAAGACGGCGAAGGCATTGCCGGTGAGATCCGCGCGTGGGCGGGCCGCGCCGAGGAGAACGGCCATGCCGAGATAGATGACGGCGGTGAAGAGGATGGCGAGGAGGGTGCCACGGGGAATCGACTTGCTCGGGCTGGCGAGGTCACCGGACATGTTGACCCCCGCCATGATGCCGGTCACGGCCGGGAAGAAGAGGGCGAACATGGTGAAGAAGTTCTCGCCTCCAAGGTAGCCCGCGTTCCAGTTCGCGTTGAGGTTTTCCGCCGTCGCGGCGGGGATCGCGCCCGCGAAGAAGGAACCGAGGGCGAGGACAAGGATGGCAAGGATGCCGTATTGCACCTTGATCGTCCACCCGGCCCCGATGTAGACGCAGATGAAGACGATGAGGTTGATCGTGGAGGAGATGACCTGGGCGTCGACGTTGAGCGACGGGAAGGTATTGAGGAAGGCCTCGGTGAAGCCGATGACATACATCGCGACCGAGATGGCCTGGGCGAGGAAGAAGACGACCCCGATGGCACCGCCGAACTCGACTCCGAGACTGCGGCTGATGAGGAAGTAGGCGCCGCCGCCCTTGACGCGCGTGTTGGTGGCGATGGCGGAGATCGAGAGCGCGGTCAGCGTCGTGATGAGCTTCGCGCAGAGGACAATGACGAGGGCGTTGTAAATTCCCGATTGTCCGACGACCTGCCCGAAGCGCAGGAACATGATGACGCCGAGAATGGTCAGCGTGCTGGGAGTGAAGACGCCGCCGAAGGTGCCGAACTTGCCCGGTTGCGCCGCGGGTTTTGGCTTGGGTGCGGAGACTTCGGATTCAGGCATGATGGGCAACGATGACAGATCCCGGAATCCGCGCAATGGGGGACGCGACAATTGATGCGGGGGAACTCCGGCAGGGAGCCCGCAGCAACGGAAGCGCGGCATTCCCAAGAAAGCAGTTGCGCCGCCGCCACGCGCTCGGCGATACTCGCCGCCATGACCGATCTCAAATCCCCCCGCACCGGCGGCCTCACCCTCACCCAGTGGCTCATCTGCTTCATCGCCGCCATCGGTTTCGCCTTTGATATCTACGAGCTGCTCATGCTGCCGCTCATCCTGAAGCCGGTGATCGCCACCCTGAGCGCGCCCCTTGTGAGCGACCTCATCGCCGGTGGGATGTCGCCAGCGGAGGCGAACGCCCTTTGGATTCCCGGAGGAGAAAAATACGTCGAATGGGCACGCACCCTCTTCTTCGTGCCGGCCCTTGTCGGCGGCGTCTTCGGTCTGATCGGCGGCTGGCTCACCGACCGGCTCGGCCGCCGCCGCGTGCTCACGTTCTCCATCCTTCTTTACGCCTTCGCGGCCTTCGGGGCTGGCACCCTCGCGGAGACCCTTCCGCAGCTCCTTGTTTTCCGCTGCCTTGTCTTCATCGGCGTCTGCGTCGAGTTCGTCGCCGCCGTCGCCTGGCTCGCGGAGCTTTTCCCGGAGCCGAAGCGCCGGGAGAAGGTATTGGGCTACACCCAGGCCTTCTCGTCGATCGGCGGGCTGCTCGTGGCCGTCGCCAACTACTACGCCGCGACCTACGCGCAGAGTTTTCCCACCATCCATGGCGGGCACGACGCGTGGCGTTACACCCTCATCTCCGGCGTCATCCCCGCCATTCCGCTCATCCTGATCCGGCCGTTCCTCCCCGAGTCGCCGG
>JAHEDC010000446.1 GCA_024641425.1 Verrucomicrobiales bacterium
GATTTCGCTGATCCCGTGACCGGCTACGCGCCGAAGATCGACGGGCCGAACTGGGCCCGGCATCTGATCCTACAGTGTCTCTTCAAGAATCAGGACGCGATCGTGCTGAGCGGCTATCTCTACCGGGAGAGGCCGACGGCTCCGATCCGCTGGGGCACGGTCTGGGACTTCGACCGGGCCTTCACGCGGAACGCGACGAACGGCAGTGCCACCGGCAATCTGACCTGGGCCCATGACCGCCTTTATTACCGCCGGCTCGTCACGGATCCCGAATTCATGCAGGCCTACATCGACGAATGGCAAACCCTTCGGCGGGGGCCGCTCACGAAGGCCGCGATGCAGGCTTTGGTCGATGCGCAGGCGGCGGAGATCACGGGCACGGTCGCGGCCCGCAGTGGCTTGAGTGAGGCGACGTGGAATACGAACCTGGCCGCGATGAAGGCCTGGCTGGGCGCGCGGGGCGATGCCATCGACGCGCTCTATACCGCGCCGCCCGTTCCCTCGCAGGCCGGTGGAAGCGTGCCGGAGGGTTTCGTCCTCACTCTCGGCGTGCCGGAGGGAACCATCGTTTACACCACCGATGGGAGCGACCCCCGACAGCGTGGTGGCGCGGACGGGCTCACGGCGATGGTTTTCACCGCTCCGATTGCGATCACGGTGCCGACGACGGTCACGGCGCGAGCGCGGGTCGGCAGCGCATGGAGCGGGCCGGTTTCGGCAACCTACTTTCCCCCGCAGGATCTCACGGCCTTGCGGGTGAGCGAGATCCACTACCATCCCGAGGATGAGACGACCCTCTTCGTCGAGGGCAGCGAATTTGAGTTTCTCGAATTCAAGAACGTCGGCTCCGGGGCCCTCGACGTGGGAGGGCTGACTTTCACGGCGGGCATCCAGTTTACGTTTGCGCCGGACACGGAGATTGCGCCGGGAGCCTTTTTTGTGCTTGTTAGGAATTCCGTGCGTTTCGCAGAGCGCTTTCCCGGCGTGGTGATCGGGGCCGTTTACTCGGGGAAACTCGACAACGCCGGCGAGACCCTGACCCTGGCGAGGGGGAGTGAAGTGCTCTGGTCCTTCGCCTACGGCGATGATCCGCCGTGGCGACCGGAAGCGGATGGCTCGGGCTTTTCCCTCCAGCGCCCGGACCCGGAGGCACCAGGTTACGACGTCGCGACCTGGGCCGCCGCCCCGCCGACGCCGGGAGCCGATCTTTCCGACACCGATGGCGACAGCGACGGGATGCCGGACTATTGGGAAATCCTCCATGGATTCCTGATGGGCGTCGCCGATGGCGACGGGGATGCCGACGGCGATGGGACGCCAAACGCGGCGGAATTCGCGGCCGGCACCGACCCCCGCGATCCGGCAAGCCGCTTCGTGTTGGAGGCGGTCACCGTCGCTCCGGGCGAGGTCGCCCTCGAGTTCAAGGCCCTCGCCGGTCGCGCCTACACCGTGCAGTGGAGCGATGACCTCCAGCAGTGGCTTCCTCTCCGGCAAATCCCCGCTGGGGCCACGACCCGCGTCGAACATTCCTCTGAGTCCTTCCAACCCGAACGACGCTATTATCGGGCCGTAACGCCTCCCCGTTTTCCCGCTCCATGAAACTTACCGGTCTCGTGGCCGCCACGCACACCCCCTTCTGTCCGAAGGGAGAACTCCATCTCACCGCCGTCGAAAGGCAGGCCGAACATCTCCTGCGTCAGGGGGGGACGACCGTTTTTATCGGCGGCAGCACGGGAGAAAGCCACAGTCTCACCGTGACCGAGCGTCTCGATCTCGCCCGCCGCTGGAGCGAGGTGACGCGGGGTTCGGAAATGCGTGTCGTCGTGCACGTCGGTTCGAATTGCCTCGCCGAGGCCCGCGTGCTCGCGGCGCAGGCGGAAAGCCTCGGAGCCACGGCCATCGCCGCTCTCGCTCCCTCTTACTTTAAGCCGGCCTCTTTGGAGGCGCTGGTCGACTGCTGCGCGGACATTGCGGCGGCCGCGCCGGAAACGCCCTTCTACTTCTATGACATTCCGGCACTCACCGGGGTCTGCTTTTCCATGCCGGATTTCCTCGGGGCGGCGGCGGAGCGGGTGCCGAGCCTTGCGGGGATCAAGTTCACGAATCCCGATCTCATGGCCTACCAGTGCTGCCTGCACATGGACGCGGGGCGCTGGGATCTCCCTTTTGGCGTCGACGAGCACTTCCTCGGTGCGCTCGCTGTGGGGGCGACGGGGGCGGTCGGAAGCGGATTCAATTTCGCGGCTCCGATTTACACCCGCTTGAGCGCCTCCTTCGAGCGCGGCGATCTCGAAGCCGCGCGGCTGGAGCAATTCCGCGGCGTCCAACTGATCCGTTCCTTGGCGTCCTTCGGTTACATGGCGGCCGCGAAGGCCACGATGGGCCTGCTCGGCGTGGAGGTGGGCCCCGCCCGGCTTCCCCACCGTAACCTTGATCGCGACGCGACCCGGAAACTCAGGAGCGAACTCGATGCGCTTGGCTTCTTCGAATGGATTGCCTAACCCTATGAAAAACCCTCGCCTTTTTCTCATCCTCATCGTGACGGCGACCGCCTTTTCACCCGCGCGGGCCGAGCCCGAAGTCTTTCGCACCGTGCTGAGGAAGAGCGGTGACGAAGGGGTTCACACCTACCGGATTCCAGGCCTCGCAGTGACGGAGAAGGGGACGCTGGTCGCGGTCTTCGATTTGCGACACACGGGTGGCGGCGATCTTCCGGGGGATATCGATGTGGGCTGTCTCCGGAGCACCGACAGGGGGGAGGCCTGGGGCCCGATGAGCCGCATCCTCGACTACCCGGCGGCGGAGCCGGGCGCGCGGGGCAACGGTGTCGGCGATCCCGCGATTCTCATCGACCGTGAAACCGGGGATATTTTCGTGGCGGCGCTCTGGTCGAAGGGAAACCGAGGCTGGCACGGGAGCGGCCCCGGCCTCAGCCCTGACGAGACCGGGCAACTGGTCATTGCCCGTAGCCGCGATGACGGACTCACATGGTCGGAACCGGTAAGTATTACCCCGCAGATCAAGGATCCCGCGTGGCGGCTCTGTTTCCAGGGGCCGGGAACCGGGATTTCGTTGCGCGACGGCACGCTCGTCTTTCCGGCGCAGTTCAAGGACGCCACGAACGTCCCGCACGCCTGCTTTATCATGAGCGCGGACCACGGCGAAACGTGGACGATTTCCCCGCCCGCCATTCCGGGTGCGCCGCCCACGAGCGAGGCTCAGATCGCGGAGGCGGGCGACGGATCACTCCTGCTCTCGATGCGGGACGAGAGCCGATCCGGGCAGCGCGTGTGGGCGCGGTGGAGCCGCGATGGGGATGGGATGAAGGGGAAGTGGCGCGCCCCGTGGCACGACCTTCCCGATCCGACCTGCATGGCTGGCCTCGTGCGCCATCCGACGGGCGCGCTTCTTTTCTCAAATCCGAAGAGCGCGAAAGCGCGCGTCGGTCTCACCGTGCGCGCGAGCCCTGATGACGGGAAAACCTGGAGCGAGGGGCGGCTGTTGGACGCGGGATCTTCCGCGTATTCCTGCCTCGCCGTATGGCCGGACGGGGAGATTGGCCTTCTCTATGAAGCCGGTGCTGGACTCGTCTTCGCCCGCTTTTCCCTCGCGTGGGTGCTCGGGAAGTAGCATTGTGGCCTTCAAACCATGACGCCCGCGCATCTCGAATCCCTCTCCCGCACCTACCTCGACGGCTTGCTCGGCGAAACGTTGCCGTTCTGGTTTCCCCGTTGTGTTGATCGTGAGCACGGGGGCTTCTTTACGTGCTTTGACCGTGAGGGCGCGCTCGTGGATTCGGACAAGGGGGTGTGGCAGCAGGGGCGGATGACATGGATGCTGGCGACGCTTTACAATACAGTGGAGAGGCGGCCGGAGTGGTTGGAATGGGCCCAAAGCGGCGCGGATTTCCTTGAGGAGCATTGCTTCGATACGGACGGACGCATGTTTTTCCACCTCACTGCCGAAGGATGTCCGATCCGCAAGCGGCGCTACATTTTCTCCGAAACGTTCGCCTGTATCGCCTTTGCCTCACTGGCACGCGCCACCGGCGACGCGCGTTTGGCGGAGAGGGCGCGGGGCCTGTTCGACCTGATCGTGCGGCACTACGATGATCCTTCGCTTTTCATGCCGAAGTTCACCGGGACGCGTCCCACGAAGGGAATCGGGCTCCCCATGATTCTCCTCGCGACCGCCCAGGCGCTTCGGGAGAATCTCGGACTCGAAGTGAACGGGCTGATCGACCGGATCATCGACGAGATCCGCCGTGATTTCGTGAAGGAGGAATTTCACGCGGTGATGGAGACGGTGGGGCCGCGTGGTGAGTTCATCGATCATTTCGACGGGCGGACGTTGAATCCCGGGCACGCCCTCGAGTGCGCGTGGTTCATTCTCCACGAGGCAAAGGTGCGCGGGAGTGACCCTGATCTGATCGCACTGGGAACCCGAATGCTCGACTGGATGTGGGAGATCGGGTGGGACAAGGAGCACGGCGGCATCCTTTACTTCCGCGACGTGAAGGGGCTGCCCGTAACGGAATACTGGCACGACATGAAATTCTGGTGGCCCCAGAACGAGGCCGTCATCGCGACCTTGCTCGCGTGGAAGCTCACGGGCGAATCACGCTACGCCGAGTGGCACGGACTCGCGCACGATTGGGCCTATCGACAGTTCCCCGATCCGGAGCACGGCGAATGGTTTGGCTACCTGCATCGGGACGGTCGGGTTTCGACCACGCTCAAGGGAAACCTCTGGAAGGGTTGCTACCACCTTCCCAGGATGCAGTGGTATTGCTGGAAGCTGCTCTCAGACGGTTAGACGAATCCCGAGGCACGGAGGTATTTTACCGGGGAAGCAGATCCTCTTCCTCGGGGATGAAGGGTTCGTCCTCACCTTCGTTGCCTTCCTGGGGAAACTCCCGGGGAAAATCAGGGTGTCCCAGATCGTCGCCTTCCTCCACATCGGTGTCGCCTTCGACAGGAGGCGTTTCCCGAGGCGTTCCGCCAAGCCCGCGCTCGTCGGGGAGGTCGGTGCGCGTGGGGGGCTGCGCTTTGCCGTTGCCGGGGATCTCCCTGAGAACGATATAGGAGAAATGGGGCACCAGAGCCACCGCGTAACGCACATCGGCCTGCACCGTTGCCTTGATCGCGGGATTCGGAGTATTGAATTGTTGGGTCTTCTCGTCGTAGAAATCGACGTCAAGCGTAGTCCCTGCGGCCCGTGTTGTATCCGGAAGGACGAAGGTCACTTCAGCCGGCGGATTGAAGGTCGCGCCATGGGGCGTGCAGGCGACCGCGCAGACCGCAGTCGCCCCCGCAGCGGTTGGCTTCGGAACCACATTGATGGTCACCGGCGTGTTTGCGGCAAGGGTGCCGGGGAAGAACTTGACTTTCGCGCCGGAACCCCCCGGGGAAACAACAGTGCCGCCCGCAGGGCCGACGACGGTGCCGGGGCCACCTCCGGCGACGGGCCCCCCCCCGGGGACGGGGCCCCCCCCGGGGACGGGGCCCCCCCCGGGGG
>JAHEDC010000046.1 GCA_024641425.1 Verrucomicrobiales bacterium
ACCTGGTGCTGCGCCTTGCCGTCCTCGACACAATCGAAACGAAAACCAATCGACTTGTAGGTCGTCCCGCCGGTCGTCGTGTAGTCCGCGACCAGCTCGAAATCGCGCGGCGGTTTGGGGATGAGGCGAACGACGTTGTTCTCACGGTTCGCCGTCGTCTTCCACAGGGCACCCTCGCGGAATTCCCAATCGTCGCCGCTGATTTCCCACAGCGCTTCATTCGGTCCGTCGAACGGGTCCGAAACGGCGAAATCGGATTCCGCCGGACCGGGGCTGGCGACGGCAAGACTTGCGAGCGCCGCTCTCGCCTTCTCCAGTTCTCCTTCCGCGGCCACCAAATGGTCGCGTCCAACATAGTCCCGCGCACCAGGAGCATAGGCGGCGAGAGGCAAATCGATCGGCACAGCGGGGGAAGCGAACGCCGCCAGAATCGCCGGCACCCCGGGTTCGATTCTTGTCTCTTTGTCAGGATTTTTCTCGTCGCCCTTGCGATGAAGGTAGGTCACGGCATCGAGATGATCGTCGAAGGCGCGCGGGAGCCCGTCCTGCTCCAGATCGGTCACTCCCGGCACGGGATCGAGCCGCACCTGATGCGGTTCGAAGAGGGCGCGAAAACGGTAGTAATCGACCTGGGTGATCGGATCGTACTTGTGATCATGACACTTCGCGCAATTGAGGGTGAGCCCGAGGAAGGCCTTGCCGGTG
Organism: Verrucomicrobiales bacterium; assembly: GCA_024641425.1. Lineage (GTDB taxonomy): Bacteria > Verrucomicrobiota > Verrucomicrobiia > Verrucomicrobiales > DEV007 > JAHEDC01. The sequence continues at coordinate 706 of JAHEDC010000046.1, forward strand.
TGCTCGATGGTGTCGTCGAGCCAGGTCGTGCGATTGAAGAGGTAGTAGTTCCGCGCGAGGAAACCGGTCGCGACCACGACGTTCGGATCCTCGGGCGCGATCTCGTCGCCCGCGAGCATCTCCGCGATCATCCGGTCGTAGCCCTTGTCGGAATTCAGCGAAGCGACGATCCAATCGCGCCAGTGCCACATATGTTTCTGGCTGTTGCGGAGCTGCGCGTCGAGCCCGTACCAGTCGCTGTAGCGCCAGACATCCATCCAGTGCCGCGCCCAGCGCTCGCCATGTTGCGGACTGGCGAGAAGTTCATCGACGATGGCTTCATAGGAGCGCGGATCGCGGAGCTGCGCGACCGTGGGCGGCAAGCCGATGAGATCGAGGTAAAGCCGACGAAGCAGGAGGGGGCGTTCCGCCTCCGCTTGCGGCTCGAGCATTTGCTCGTACTGCTTCGCGGCGAGGAAGGCATCGACCGGATTGCCATGGCCGTCGCCGGGAACGGGCGGCCTTTCGATCCGCTGGAACGCCCAGTGCTCGCGCGGATCGTCGTCGCCCTTCTCGTTTTCCGGAGCCGGTGCCCCGGCGGTGATCCAGTTCCGGATGGCCTCGATCTCTTCCGCCTCCAGCGGCTCGCCCTCCGGCGGCATCCGTTCGTGGGGATCCGCGCTCGTCACCCGCCGCAGGAGCTCGCCTTCCGCCGGGTTTCCGGGCATTAGCACCGGCTTGGTCCCCTCCTCCGCCCCGGCGACGAGCCGCTTCGCAGTATCGACGCGCAGACCCGACTTCTGCTTGAGGGCCCCGTGGCAGGCATAACAGCGCGCTTCAAGGACAGGCTTGATCGCGTCGAGATACACTTCCGCGCTCCGCGCACTGGAAGTGGCAACCAATGCGGAACAGACGGAAAGCGCGATGGAACGGACGGGGCGCATGGGGCGGACAACGAAGGTCACACCCGTTACATTGCCAAAGCCCCTCGAAAATGCCAAGCCATTACCCGGATAAAGCGGCGAGAGGAATGCCTTCCCACCTGTGCATTGGCTTAACCCCGCGCCTGCCTAAAAATTGAGATATACCTCGGCCCTGCGGTTGTGGCCGCGACCCTCGGGGTTGTCCGTGCCGTCGGGATTGAGATTGGGCCGAAGGGGAGCGGTTTCCCCCATCGCCTTCGTGACGATCTGCGACTCCGGGACACCGGCGGCGATGAGGGCGACCTTGACGGCGGCGGCCCGTTTCGCGGAGAGCGAATCGTTGTACTCGTCCGTGCCGTTCGCGTCGGCGTGGCCGCTGATGCTCAGCGTCTTTGTTGTGTCGGCGCGCAGAATGCGGGCAAGGATATCGATCTGCTTCTGGGTGCGGGCACCGACGCCGGCTTCGTCGTATTCGAAGTAAAGCACGAGGGATTCCCCGCCTTTCGGGTTCTTGATGATCGGCGAATACGGAACCTTCCCGGCGTCGGAAGCGGCGGCGTATTCGGAGAGCATCTTGGAGAAGTTGAGACCGACGATCCTCCAGGCACCATCGGATTTCGCCATTTCCATGCCGAAGTCGGACTTGGTCTTGAGGAGATCGGATTCCACCTGCGCGATGACCCAGGAGCTGTCGTCACCGAGACCGGTGGTCATAAGGGGACGATCCGCTTTCATCCGGTACTCGCCTTCTTCGAAGACAATACACATGGCGGCGATCTTTTCCTCGGGCACCTTCATGGGATCACAGAGGGCTACGGCGGCCTCGTAGTCCTGGGTCAGGACGGAAGTGAGGAAGCTCTCGGCCTTCATGAGGGAATCCGGGGCAAGAGCGGGATTCGCCGCACCAGGCGCCCCAGAGTCGACGGGCAACTCGGGAATTCCGGCGGCGCGAACGACGCTGTGAAGGGTTTCGGGGGTATGCACCGTATCGACGGACCAACCCGTTTTCGCGTCGGGGATCAGGTCGATCAGGATCCTTTCGCGAAGCGTGAGATCGGCATCGGTGACGAGGTTCAGGGCGAAGCGATGGCGCCCGTTGATCTCGCCGACGCTGTTCTGCGGATTGGCCGGATTGATACGGAAGCCACCGGCGGTCAGCAGGTGTTCGAATCCGTAGGCGCTGGCGGTTTCCAGTTTGTCCCGGCCGATAAGCGCGATGGCATTTTCAAGATTGCCTTGCTCAAGCTGGGCGGCGATGGCGGTGGCGAGCTCGGCCGGAGCGTCGAATCGCTCGGGAAGTTTGGGAACTTCAACCGGGGGTGGCGTCGGTTCGACGGGAGGCTCCGGTGCGGCGGGCACCGCAGGAGGAGCGGGCGTCGCGTCGACGACCGGGTTTTCCTTTTTCTTCGAACAGGCGGCACCGCCGAAAAGGGTGACGGTGGAAATCAGGGCGATGAAGTGTTTCATGGTGCTGGAAAGGGAACGGGGTTCAATCAATCCACGGGACAAGATGCCGCACAATCCGGGCCTTTGCATCGGAAAAGCGCTCCCCTCCCCTGTCGGCCCCATTTTGCCCTGTTCCCTGAGCGGATGTCAGCGACTCCGGATGCTACCGGTGAGGAAGTCGCGGTAGAAGGCGACGCCTTCCTCGAGGGCATCGAGGGCGATCCATTCGTCGGCAGTATGGGCCTGGGCGATGGAACCGGGGCCAGCGGCGACGGAGGGAATGTCGGCCTCGGCGAGGACGGCGGCATCGCAGAACCAGGGAGCCCCGACGCAGGCCGGGGCCTGGGGCTGGTTACGAAGGCGTTGGACAAAGGGATGGTCGGCGGACACGTCAAGCGGTCGACACTCGAGGGTGGGCCGGATCTCGCCGTCGAAGCCGATTTCCTCCAGGAACGCGGTGAGCACGGTAAGCGCCCCGCGGGCGGCGAGGGCAGGGGTGACGCGCATGTCGACGGAGAGCGTGCAGTGCTCGGGAACGATGTTTGCGCGGGTGCCGCCACGGCAGATGCCGGGATTGATGGTGGGCGAGCCGAGGACGGGATCGGCGAATTCGGGCGCAACGAGCCGCTCGCGGAAAGTGGTGTCGAGGGCGGTGATGACGCGGGCCATCTTGGCGATGGCGTTGACGCCGAGTTCGGGCGTGGAGCCGTGGACGGCCTTTCCGCGCGTGGAAAGCGTGACCCAGAGCGTGCCCTTGTGCTTGTGGACGATCTGGCAGCCGGTCGGTTCGCCGACGAGGGCGAAGGCGTAGTGGCCCCGGTAGCGTTCCGCGAAATCGCGGCTGCCGGGCTGGCCGGATTCCTCGCCCATGAGGCCGACGAAGGAAACCTCGACGTCGAGGGCGGCGACCTTTTCGGCCCCGAGTTCGTGGAGCGCCCAGAGCATGGCGGCCATCGTCCCCTTGGTGTCGCAGGCCCCGCGACCGAAGATTTTCCCGTCGCGAATTTCCCCGCCGAAGGGATCGACGGTCATGCCGCCCACACCGACGGTATCGGTGTGGGGCGCGAGGAGAACGCGGGGTTTGCCGGGCGTGGCGGAAGGAAAGCGGCCGATCACGTTCGGGCGACCGGGAAGCACTTCGTCATAGTGGACGTTGGCACCGAGCGCTCCGAGCAGTCCGCCGACATATTCCGCGCACTCCCCTTCCCCGGTCCGGTCCGTGCCGGGATCGCCGTCCGGATTGACGCTCGGTATGGCAATCAGCCGACGGAGCAGCTCGGCCACGCTCGCGGGCCCGTTTTTCCCGAATGCCGAATCGGCGGCCATGATCAGACCGGGGACGTGGCCGCGACGGTATTCAGATACCACTCGACGTATTTGACCACGCCTTCGCGAATGGGCGTGCCGGGCTCGAAGCCGAGGAGTTTCCGCGCCTTGTCGATGTCCGCGTAGGTGCGCGGCAAGTCCCCGGCCTGCTCTTCCATCTCGTTGATGATCGCCTGTTTCCCGAGCGCCTGCTCGACGAGTTCAATCAACTCGCTGAGGGTCACGGTCTGGGATCCGCCAAGGTTGAAAATGTCGAAAATCGGCCCGTCGTAATCGAGCGCGGCCATGATGCCGCCGACGATGTCCTCGACATAGGTGTAGTCGCGCGAGGTGCTGCCATCGCCATAGCGGTCGATCGGCTTGCCCTCGTGAATATGCTTGGTGAACTTCGAGATCGCGAGGTCCGGCCGCTGGCGCGGGCCGTAGACGGTGAAGAAGCGCAGGCAGACCATCCGCAGGTTGTAGAGGTGCGCGTAGGTCGAGCAGAGTTGCTCGCCGGCCATTTTTGTCGCGGCGTACGGGCTGATCGTCTGGTCGATGCGGTCGGATTCGGAGAACGGGAGCTTCTTGTTCAGGCCGTAGACGGAGGAGCTGGAGGCGAAGGTAAAGCGGGGCACCTGGTGGTTCCGCGCGGCTTCGAGAAGGCGGAACGTTCCCTTGATGTTGGTGTCGAGATAAAGCTCCGGCTGGAGGCGCGAGGGACGCACTCCGGCGCGGGCGGCGAGGTGGACGACATTGTCGAAACCACCGCGGGCGAAGGTTTCATCAACAAAGTCCTTGTCGCAGATGTCTCCCTCGGCAAGCGTGATCGCCCCGAGATTCGGCGCGATGTTGGCGCGTTTGATCTCCGGATTGTAGTAGTCGTTGAATTCGTCGAGAACCGTGACGGCCCACTGGCCGTCGCGGACGAGACTGTCAACGACGTGGGAACCGATGAAGCCGGCGCCTCCTGTGACAAGGATTTTTCGCATGCGGCGCTTATTATCCGGCATCCGAACGGGGCGGCAAGCAAAAGTTCCCCCCCCCGAGAATCCACAAGGACCACGCAAGGGCCAGCTCGACCGAACCGACAGCGACGCGAACGTTCCCGCAAAGTCCCCCGCAAAACGACGCGTCTCCAGAAAGCTGTTGACACTCTCCAGTGGGATTGACATAAATGGGCTGGAAAAGCCTATTTTTAAATTTTAGTTTCCCCTGTCCTTCCCATCTATGAGCGAGCAAGAAAACCAGCCGACGCCCCCGGCCCAGCCCACTGCAAAGACCTCGACGGTGCCCCTGAAAAAGGAAACCGTCCGGATCACTCTTCGGGCCAAACCAGGCGCGGGCACTCCGTCAGCCCCGGCACCGCCTTCCGCCGGGGCTCCCGCACCTCCGCGGCCCCCGTCGCCACCCGCCGCACCGGGTGCTCCGGCCCCGCCGCGTCCGGCGATGACCGCTCCGCTCGCAGCTGGCGCTCCCAAGCCTCCGGCTGGCGCCAAGACGATTCCTCTTACTTCGGCCCCCATGCCCAGGCCTCCGGGTGGCGCTCCCATGGCGCAACCAACCGCAAAACTGAGCACCCCCGGCGCTCCTGCCGGTCCTGGCACCCGCCCGATGCCAAAGGCAACGGTACAGCTCCAGCCCACCCAGCCAGTTGGTGGTCGTCCGACCGGACCAGCGCGGACAGGCCCTCTGACGGGCCCGATCCAAACCGGAGCCATCAAATCCGCCGCCGCCTCGCAGCTGATGGATGATTCTTCCGATGAGGAAGGCGGCGTGATGCCGTTCGCCATCATCTGCCTTGTCCTCGCGGTCGCGGTGCTTTGCATTCAACTCTTCAGCTCCCAGGCCATTTTCCCTACGGCCCTTCCGGCTGAAAAGAATCCGAACGACAAGCAGAATCCCACGACAGGGGACTGGCTGCAGAACTTGCAACTCAAGGAGATCCCCGAAGCACCCAAGACGGGCGTTGCAAACTGATTTCCCTGAGCTCCATCCCCTCCGCCCCAAACCCTACCGATTTACCATGCCAACCGCGATCATCCTCTTCATTGTTTCTCTTGCCCTTCTGGCGGTGGAAGTCATGACCATGCTCGGCAAATAGGCGTCAGCCGACGTTTTTTCGCCCGTCTCGTTCTGACACGATCCCCTTTATCGAAACCCGGCCGGAATCCTCCGGCCGGGTTTTCGCGTTTTTTGACGGGGACGCGCTTGCAAGGCGATCACTCATCGTGTATTTGGAAGCCATGGCCCATGAATCGATTGTTCATCTGAATTCCGACAACTTCGAGACTGAAGTTACCCAGGCAACCGTTCCCGTCCTCGTTGATTTCTGGGCTGAATGGTGTGGACCCTGCAAGATGCTGAGCCCGGTGCTCGACGAGCTTGCCGGTGAGAAGGGCGCCACGGTCAAAATCTGCAAGGTGGATGTGCAGGAACAACAGGCCTTGGCCTCGAAGTTCGGCGTCCAGTCCATTCCAACGCTCCTTTTCTTCAGGAACGGCGAGGTGAAGGACAAGCATGTCGGGCTCACAGGCAAGGCCCAGCTGGCGGCCAAGCTTGATGCCCTTGCCTGACCATTTCTCCCACCCCAGTCCGTTTCTCAGGAACCCGTCCGGCGAAGTCCGACGAGCTTTTGCGTTTTTCGAGCGCGAATACGCGGGTCCGGTATGGCGTTGGCTCCTCGTCAGTCTGCGGCGGGAGGAAGCGGGAGTGAAGCGAGCATTTCGCCGAAAGCAACGTCATCCAAAACAGGTTCCTTTCGCTCGAAAAGGCGATCCGGACAGTCTGGGAGATCCAGCCAGGAACGACATCCGCCATAGCGATTCGAATTCGGAAAGACCCATTCGGCCGGCAACCGGTGCACACGCAAGACCGCCACGCTGATACCGGGGGCATCCTTGTATTGGAATCGTTCCTGAACCGTATCCTCACTCCAGGCATGGAACGCTGCCAACCCCTTCACCTGTTCCCATTCGTGAAGGACCCAAGTGCGAACGATTTCCGCGTAGAGTCTGACCGCGATTTCCGCCTTTTCGGAATCGCCGTGAGGTCTCGTCTCCTCGCTTGCTCCCGCTCCGGCGAAAAACTCTTGACGAAGATGTTGCGCCTGCTCGTGAAAATGGGTCGGAAACAGAAAAAACGCAGGATGCCGGAATTGAAAGCCATCACGCCCCTCGGCAATCCCGCCCTTGCGGAGAATCAGGGTCTGCGAACCCTTTTCGAGAAGGTCGCAGACAAGAGACCATTCCTTAAAGCCAATAGACATACTTCCGGATTCCCTAGCATCTTGGAGCGGCAAGCGCAATGGTTGAAAATGAATCGCCTCCTTCAGGTTTGACTCTCTCAAGTCGATGCGATACTATTTGCCCTGCCTCGCTCCGCGCTGGCCCCTGCGGGTCGTGTTCGGGTGGAGAATTGATGGTGACCGTAGCTCAGTCGGTAGAGTCCCAGATTGTGATTCTGGTTGTCGCGGGTTCGAGCCCCGTCGGTCACCCCATTTCCACTCTCTAGCGCCCTTTGCTATTGCGGTCGACGCTATTTGCCGTTGATCCTGAGAGAATTCTGCGTATCGTGTGGATCCGGCAGCGCTGTCCGACGCCTGTGGAGTCCGCCTTGCATGAAGTCTTTAGAAAATAGGATCAGCTATAAATTCCGCAATTCGCTCCTGTTGGCGGAGGCAATGACCCACCCGAGCCTCGCCTACGAGACTCAGAAACCGCATTTCGACAATCAACGCCTTGAGTTCCTGGGCGACGCCGTCCTGCAGCTCGTTCTCACGAGGGCGCTTTACCTACGGTTTCCGAAATTCAACGAGGGCAAACTCACCAAATTGCGCTCGCGCCTTGTGTCGCGGGATGCGCTCGTGACCTACAGTCTCGCGATCAAGCTCGGCAAATATCTGATGGTTGGACGAGGCGAGGAATCCTCGGGCGGACGGGATCGGCCTTCAAATCTCGCTGATGCCTTCGAGGCCCTTGTCGGCGCGATATACCTCGATAGCGGCCTCGAAGCCGCGAACGATTTCATTCTGATGATCTGCTCAAACCAGATCGAAAGGGTGGCCGAAGAGCCGTCCGAGCAGAATCCGAAAGGGGAACTGCAGGAAATCCTCCAGGCCATCTCCAACCAGAGTCCGGCCTACCGCATTATCTCCCAGGAAGGGCCCGATCACTGCAAGGATTTCGAGGCGGTGGTTGAATGGGAGAGGCGTATTCTGGGTCAAGGAGCTGGAAAAAGCAAAAAGGAGGCGGAGTCCGAGGCTGCCCTCAACGCGCTGACCAATCGGCTCTGGCTTGTCGAAGCAAAGCCCGCGCCGGAACCGTCGACGGCGTCACTTGTAACGCCAAAGTCCCTGAAGAAGTCCCCTGCCAGGAAAAAAAAACCACCGGCCCGAGCTTCAACCGCGGCTGCCCCCATCCAAGCGAACAGCTAGGGTTGCTGCGAACCTTGGGAATTTCCTGGGAATTTCTGGGATCAGCCGTGTGCTTTCCAGCCTGGAATTCTCCGGGGAGTGGGTTCCTAACCTCCTGAAGACTGTTTCTTCACGGCCTTCTGTGAACGTGGAACAGCCTTCCCTTCTTTGTGGAACGGTCCCCGGGCCTCCTTGTTCACACCGTTAATACTATGAATTCTCTTGGGCTAAATTTCCCTTCATATACAGAGATGGGAACAAAGCGCGCTCAGACCCGCTCGGAGACGTTGAACTGGATGTGCGCGTCCACAAGGGCTCCCATCGAATCACATTCGTCGAAGACACGGGTCTTGTGGTAGTCAGCCAGTTCCTGCCGCAGCTGAACGACTTTTTCAGGGGTGGAAAGTTCCTGTTCGCGCATGCAGGCAAGGAGGGCAGCCAGACGGATTCCCGCCAGCTGAAGGCGGCGTGCGACAAGGGTTCGTTCCTCTTTCCGGTACTGGTCGATGGTGGCCTCGTTCAGAAGCTGCGTCACAAGCTGTACCGCGGGGTAGTTGTCCTTGAAGAACTGCGCCAGGTAAACATTCCGGCGGCCCTCGTAGGACTGCTGGTCGAAGTCGATCGGTCGCACACGGTATTGAACGCGCTCGAAGTCGGGGGTAATGTCGATGACATAGTTGACCGAGCGCATGTCGCCCAGAAGGCGGATAAAGCAGCGCTCGTTGAATTTCACGAACTCCTTGGCGATCCGCACCTTGTCCGTGCCTTCCGCCCCGAAGTAATCGCGGAAGAACTTGTCGCCTGGAACACCGGCGATGTGTTCCTCGATGAGCGTGCCTCCATTGAGGGCGAAGTTGATCCGATTCGGAGAAAGGAGGTGTTCCAACTCGAGGCCATAAATACGGGAGGCATCGGCGGTCTTCACATAGTAATAGTCGCTGTTGTCGTTGAACTGGTTCGTGACGCGAACGCGGAAAGGACGCGAATTCCCGAATTCGCCGAAGTCGATGCGGTCCACCCGAAGGTGTTCCGAGTAGCTTGTATCGCCCCCAAATTTCAGGAGGGAATAGATGTGGCGGAGTTTTGGGCGGAGTTCGGCCAGTTCCTGGTTCGGATAGAGGACGGTGCGCCAAAGGGTCTCGCGCCCTTGGGGATCCTCATAGGGAATGGCGTCGGAAAACCGGCACATGTCGTCGTAGACAATGGGGACGGTGGAGATCCTGCCATAGCGGTTGAGGTAGTTCCGGAGGCTCTCGGTGACCGGATACTGGCGTTTTTTCTGGGAAATCATGGCGGTCGCGAGACACCATGGTGGGGTGGCCGCCGGGCACTGTCGACCGAATTATCGGCGAAGCCCTCTCTGGACGCTTTGCAAGCGGCGATTCAAGTGGTAAATGAAAGGCGTGAAAATAGAGCTGCATTCTCCCCTCGACGGCAAGTCGTGGACGATCGGTGACACCTGCGTTATTGGCAGGCATCCCGGTGCGGACGTGCAGTTGCTTGATCCCAACGTGTCCCGCGAACACGCCATGCTGCGCCGTCTCGGGGACGGCTACTACTACTTCTACGACCTCGACAGCGCGAACGGCTCGCGGGTGAACGGGATTTCGGTGGCGGCACCGGTGAAATTGCGCCACGGAGACCAGATCGTCATCGCCGACAATCTTCTCGTTCTCCGGCTTGGCGACTCCGAGTTGTTGGAGACGAATGCCGACACCGGCGCCAATGTCACGATGATGATCGGGGTGCAGCGGGTGCCGATGATCTTTCTGGTCGCGGATCTGAAAGGTTATACCGAGCTTTCGGCTCAAATGAACGAGGAGGAATTGGCGGCGCTGATTTCTCCCTGGTATGAGGAATGTCGGCAGTTGCTGCTTCCGTCCGGCGCCACCATTGACAAGTTCATTGGCGACTGCGTTTTCGCCTATTGGCGAAGCACGGACAACGAGACGCGTGCCGCCGCCCTTGTTGCCGCCAAAGCATTGGCCTCCCACACCATGAAGGCGAGCGCGCAGTTGGCCGAGCGTTTGGCCAAGTGCGGGATAACCCTCGAGTGCGGGGTTGGTCTTCATATCGGGGAAGCGGCGGTGGGTTCCATCTCGCGGGGAAATTACACTGCCCTTGGAGACGCGGTGAATCTTACTTTCCGCATCGAAGCCCTGACACGGAAACTCGACCGGGCGGTTCTGGCGAGCAGAGGTTTCCTCGAAGGCTGGCCGGAAGGCGAGGCCGCGTTCGGCTCGCTTGGGGCCTGCCCGCTCAAAGGGTACGCTCAGCCCGTCGAGGTCTTCGGATTGCTGGAATAGCGATGCCGAACCTGAAATCGCTTGCCCGGCGCGGGCTCCACGCCAGAGTGCCGGCATGAACATTTCCCCTTTCCGCGCCGTTCCCGTTAAGGGTTCGCGCGTCTCCGAGTGGGGCGAAGGCCCCATCTGGTTCGGCGAACGGCTCTACTACGTCGACATCGAGGGCCACAAGATTGTCGCCTACGATCCGGCAAGCGAAACCGAGAAAGTCTGGGATGCGGGCGAGAGGGTTGGCACCGTCGTGCCGCGGGCGTCGGGGGGTCTTGTTATTGCCGGCGATCTGGGCTTTTCCCTCTTTGACCCCCAAACCGGAAAAAAGAAGCAGGTCGCGGATCCCGAAGCCGAGAAACGGCCTGAGAACCGCTTCAACGACGGCAAATGCGATCCTGCCGGGCGTTTCTGGGCCGGAACGATCAGCACGGTCAAGAAAACGGGGAACGCCGCCCTCTATCGGCTTGATGCGGATCTCCGCGTCACCCGGATGTTTCCCGGGGTGACGAATTCCAATGGCATTTGCTGGTCCGCGGACACGCGGACGCTGTTCTATATCGATACTCCCAGAAAGCAGGTTCTTGCCTTCGATTTCGACCTCGCGAGAGGCACGATTTGCAACGACCGTGTTGCTTTCGACACCGTTGCGAAAGGTCTTCCGGGCTCTCCGGACGGGATGACCATTGATGAGAACGACCACCTCTGGATTGCCATGTGCCACGGCGGACTTGTTGTTTGCCTTGATCCCGCCACCGGCTCTGAGGTTGCCCGCGTGGAGGTGCCTGACGCGGCGGAAACGACTGCCTGCGCCTTTGGCGGCCCTGATCTTGCCACCCTTTACATCACGACGGGCGTCAAGCGGGACGCAGGTGAAATCCACGGCGGGAAGCTCTTTAGGGCGCATCCGGGCGTGCGTGGGGTCCCCGCCTTTGCCTTCGCGGGCTAAGCCCCCCTCCCCGCTTGCGCATTTTCTCCCCTCGGCTATGAGTAAAAGACCGATGACACTGACCGACGAACAGAAAGCGAAAGTTGCCGAATGGATTGAAGCCGGGGCGAACCTGAACGAGATCCAGGAGCGCCTACGGAGCGAGCTGGACATCACCATCACGTTCCTCGAAACGCGGTTCCTCCTCGCCGATCTCGATCTGGAAATCAAAGAGCCGAAGGCTCCGGAAGAGCCGGAGAAACCTGTGGGGGAGACGGCACCAGCGGAAGCGGAAATCGTGACCGAGGAAGCAGCGGCGACTGGAGCTGTTCAGGTCGGCGTCGATCAAATCGCGCGGCCGGGCGCGGCCGTGAGCGGGAAAGTCGCCTTCAGCGATGGAAAGCGGGCCACCTGGTATGTGACCCAGTACGGCGAGTTGGGGCTTGATCCCGAAGAGGAGGGCTACCGCCCCAGTGAGGCGGACGTCATGGTCTTCCAGACCGAATTGCAGCGGCTGCTCCGCCGGGAAGGATTCTGAGGCCAGCTACCAGTCGAGCCAGGAAGGCAACTTCGGGAGCGGATCGGTGAAAAGAAAGCGGATGAGGTGGAAATAGAACGGGGCGGCGAAACAAAGGGACTCCATGCGGTCCATCATGCCCGCCCTCCCGCCGCGCTTGGGATGGCTCCAGGCCTGAACGCCGCGGCTGTACTTCACCGCCGCCATGACGAGGTCCCCGCTGAATCCCATGAGGGCAACGATCAGGGCGATTAGAAACGCTTGGAAAGGATGAAACGGCGTGGCCCACCAGAGTGCGGCTCCCAGGCCTGAGGCGCTGAGGATTCCCGCGATGAAGCCTTCCCATGTTTTCTTGGGGCTAAGAACGGGTGCCATGCGGTGACGACCGAAAAAATGACCGACGACGAGCTGGATGACGTCGCTTCCCTGCACCACGACCACCATGAAGAACATGAGTTTCGCGTTTTCCTCCTCGTAGCCCGGGATTTTCAGGCTGAAGAGCATGGGAATGTGGCTGATAAAGTAGACGCAGACCATCAGTCCCCATTGGATGCGTGCGCTGCGTTCGAGAAAGTCCTTGCTGTCCCGGCTCATAGCCATGGTGACGGGGATCAGGATGTATGCGTAGACGGGAATGAAAACGGAAAAGAAGCCATACCACGCGTCGTAAACGAGCCAGTATTGGAAGGGTAGGACAAGAAAGAAGGGAATGAGGAGGACGCGGTGGTCGGCCTTGTGCTTCGGGTTCACCGTCATGAACTCGCGGAAGGTGACAAACGAGATGAAAGTGAAGAGGAAGACCGAACCGATGTAGCCGACGGTAAGGCCGAGGACGAAGATCCCGCACATTCCCCACCACGCGATGAAGCGCGCGTTCAGGCGGGTGAGGAATTCATGCGACGCTTCGGTGGCGATCCGTCGCCTCGCGATCCATACCCCGATGCTGCAGAAGGCCAGTAAGCCGAGAACGCCCGTGAAGAGAAGGCGCATTTCGGGTTCGATGTGAGAAAGGATTCCGGGCAAGGCAAGGGAGAGGGGTTGATCTCACGAGTGATAACCCCTTGGGAGAGGCAAGAGAAGCGAATTGTAAGGCGTGCGACAATCGTCTATTCTGAAAAAACCATGTTCCTCCCCAAACCCCTTTCCTTAGTCGTGCTTGCGATGACCGTTCTCGCTGGGCCCGGACGCGCCGAGATTGTCATCAATGAAATCTACTACGATGCCGAACCAAACACGTCGGCATCGGAATTCCTCGAGCTCTACAACCGTAGTGCCGCCACGGTGGATCTGTCGGGTTGGTACTTCGGCACCGGCATCGAGTATACCTTTCCGCAGGGCACATCGCTTGCACCTGGTGGTTACCTTGTCATCGCCGAGTCGCTTGCGGGTTTTTCCGCCCGGTTTCCGACCGCGCCGCCGCCGCGGGGAGGGTATCTCGGTGGTCTGGCAAATGAGGGGGAGAGAATCGATCTCCGGGACAGCGCGGGCCTGCTCGTGGATCGGGTGGAATACGGAGTGGAATCGCCCTGGCCGGTCGGCGCGAACGGCGGTGGCGTCTCCATCGAACTGATCCATTCCCTGCTGGATAACAATCTCTCCGGAAGCTGGCGTTCGGCGAACGCGAATCCAACTCCGGGGGCCCAGAACAGCGTCGCTGCCGCGAACGCGCCGCCGCAGGTGCGGCAGATCGATCACAGGCCGAAGCAACCGCTCGCGAATGAAGCCACTGTCATTACGGCGAAGGCGACCGACCCGGGCGGTGTGCAGTCGATGGTGCTCGAATACCAGCTCGTCGCGCCCGGCAACTACATCCCGGCCTACCTCGCGCGTTCCACGGCGACGCTCCTCGCAAACCCGAATCTGCCGCTTTCCGTGAACCCGGCCTACACGAATCCGGCGAACTGGAACTCGCTGGTGATGGTGGACGACGGGACGAACGGTGACGCGGTGGCGGGCGACGATGTCTACACCGCGATTATTCCGGGTCAGCCGAATCGGACACTCGTCCGCTACCGTCTGGTTGCGACCGATCTGCTTTCCGCCTCCGTGCGGCTTCCCTACGCGGACGACCCGTCGCTGAATTTCGCCTACTTCACCTACAACGGCGTGCCGGATTACGTCGCGGACACCCGGTCGGTGACGGGGACCGTCCCCACCATCCATCCGAAGGATGTGCTGACCAGCATTCCGGTCTACCAGTTGATCTGCACCTCCGCCGATTATACGCAAGCCGTGGCCTACAACGGCTCCGACCAGATCCCGAGCGGCAACTTCGATGCCCGCAGCGCCTTCAACTGGACGGGTACTTTCGTTTACAACGGGAAGGCCTACGACAATATCGGCTTCCGGTTGCGGCAACGGAACGCCCGCTACGCCGGCTCGGGAAAGCGCAGTTTCCGCTTCCGCTTCAATACGGGCAACTACGTCCAGTTCCACGATATCGAGGGCAATCCCTATCCCCAGAAATGGCGCACCCTCAATTCGCACAAGATGGACACGCGCGGCGGCTATAGCTGGGGACTTTACGAGGCGACCAACAATCTCCTCTGGAACATGACCGGCACGCCCGCCCCGAATACGCAGTGGTTTCATTTCCGTGTCATCGACCAGGCGGACGAGGCCCCGAGCGGCGCGAACGGCCAGCATCTGGGGGATTTCTACGGACTCCTCCTCGGAATGGAGAACTACGACGTGCGTTTCCTCGATTCCCACGAGCTGGAACGGGGAAACCTCTACCGGCTCAAGAGCTACCGCACCAACGGGCTCGACGTGCAACGCTATCAGGCCGCGACCGCCGTGACGGACGCCTCGGATTTCGGCAACATCATCAATAACCTCCGTCCCGCCCGTCCCGACCAGTGGCTCCTCGACTACGTCGACTACGATGCCTGGTACCGCTACCATTCCGTGGTCGATGCGGTACGCCACTACGATGTGGCGCCGAACACCGGCGAACACCTGAAGAATCGCGCCTACTACTTTCGGCCCGATCCCACGCAGCCGCTCGGAAAACTAAACGTGCTGCCCTGGGATTCCGACACCTCGTGGGGTCCGAACTGGAACGGAGGAGTGGATTTCTGCAAGGACGCCATGGGCTCCCGGCCCGATTTCAACCGCGATTACCGGAATGTGGTGCGGGAATTGCGGGACCTCTTCTGGCAGGAAGACCAGATCAAGGCGCTCCTTGATTACTACCAGTACCGCCTCAGTGCCATCGTGACCGCCGACCGCGACCGTTGGACGGGATCCCCGGCCAGCGCCGGATCCCAGACGAACCCGCCCATCGAGACCATCGTCGCGGACATGAAGAAATTCGCCTTCATCGGGGGAAGCTGGGTGGGGGGCAACGATCCGGGCGACGCCACCGCGAAGGACAGCGGAATCTCCGGCCAGCAAGGGCGCGACGCCTATCTCGACGCGCTGGCGGGCGATGCGGCGGTTCCGGCGAAACCGACGATTTCCTACACAGGGCCGGCGGGCTTTCCTGTAAACGGGCTCGCCTTCCAAAGCAGCCCCTTCAGCGATCCGCAGGGCGCGGGAAGCTTCGGGGCGATGGAATGGCGGGTCGCCGAATACACGCCCTATGTCGAACCTTCGGCCGCGCCTCCGAACGACGTCGTCTTTCCGCTGGGTTCCACATGGAAGTACGACGACTCCGGCGCGGATCGCGGGGCTTCGGACATCGTCGACGGGCATCCCTCTTTCGACGGGGGCAACTGGAAGCATCCGGCCTTCGACGACTCCGCCTGGAGTTCGGGGCCGGGTCAGCTTGGTTTCAACGAGCCAGGACTGGGGACCACGATCAGCAGTTTTCCACGGTACCACACCTACTACTTCCGGCGCTCCTTTGACGTGCAGAATGTGGCGCAGTACGGGAGTTTCCTCGCGAAGGTGATCCGGGACGATGGCGCGATCGTCTATGTGAACGGGAAGGAAGCCGGGCGGACGAACATGGCCCTGGGGCAGGTTTTTCAGTTCGACTCGGAGGCGAGTGTGAACTCGGCGGGGAACGACGAGACAAGCCTGAACAGCATTGTCATCCCCGCCTCGGACCTGGTGGAGGGTACGAACACGATCGCGGTCGAAATCCACCAGATCACGCTTCTAAGCAGCGATGTGCGCTTTGATCTGGGGCTGGAAGCCGTTCATAGCGTTCCCATGGTGACAAACCTGCCGAAGTTCGAGTGGGTGGCGGATTGGGAATCCGGAGAGCTCACGAGCTTCACGAACCAGATTTCCGTACCCACGCTGGCGACCCGCGCGGGCGTCCACTACCGGGCGCGGGTGCGGCATCGGGACAACACGAACCGCTGGAGCGCGTGGTCGGCACCGGCGGAGTTCGTCGCCACGGTGCCGGATCTCTCGGTCTACCTCGATCACCTTGTCATCAGCGAGTTCATGTTCAATCCACCTCCGGTGACGCCGGCGGAAAACGCGAACGGTTGGGAGGCGTCGGATTTCGAGTGGATCGAACTCCAGAACGTGGGACCGAGTTTGACCCTCGATCTGACGGACCTGCGATTCACGAAGGGGATCGACTTCGACATCCCTCCCGGAACGATGCTTGGCCCGAACCAGTTCGCGCTCGTTGTGGCCAATCAGGCCGCCTTCGAGAGCCGCTACGGTGTCGGCTTGAATGTCATCGGCGCCTTCGCGAGCGGGAAACTCGACAATGCGGGCGAGCGCCTGAAGCTTTCGTTCGGTGCCGGCGAAGGCGTCCGCGATTTCGATTACGCGGTAACGTCTCCCTGGCCGACGACCGCCAACGGAACCGGACGCTCGATCGAGCTCGTCCTGCCTTTCACGCATCCCGACCACGGAGTGGGTGCGAACTGGAGGGCGAGCCTCCTCCCGGACGGCGGGACTCCCGGCGTGGCCTCCCCTCCGGCCTACGATTATTGGGCGGCGCAGTACTTCGATGCGGCCGCGCCGGATTTCGCCGCGCTTTCGGATCCTTCGCTGGATGGCGACAACGACGGGATGAACACCGGCGCCGAATACGCCTTCGGCTCGCATCCCAATGATGGCGCCTCCCTCGTGACGGTGCTGCCCGCGGTGGTCTCCGCCGGAGGTTCGGAATTCCTCGCGGTCACCTACACCGAGCGCACCGACGATCCCGGTCTCACCTATTCGCCCGAGGTTTCGGAGGACCTCGCCAACTGGAGCGGCGGACAAACCGTGGGGATGGCCTCCACCGACCATGGCGACGGTACCCGCACCGTCACAGTCCGCGACACCACTCCCGTCGACCCCACGCGCCCGCGCCATCTCCGCGTCCGTGCGAACTGGAGCGAATAAGCCGCGCGCTCGCACGAGTCGTTTCGCACCGCCGACACGCCTTCACGGTGGGCTGCAGCGACGCGTCGACATTCCCAACGCAGGAAACCGACGGTGGCGGATGGCAAGACTCAGATCACGGTTGTGATCTGGGTCTTGACCGAGTTGGCGAGGAAGCATTCGGCGTGGGCCTTGTGGTGGAGGGCGCGGAGATGCTCACCGGAGATCTCGGTATCGGGAGCAAAGGTGATGCTGGGATGGAGTTCGACGCGGGTGATCTCCATCTTGCCATCCTCGCCTTTTTCGAGGTGGCCGATGGCGGCGTCCTCGTAATTCTCAATCCCGATGCCCTCGAGCGCGGCGAGAGCGAGGAAGGTGAGCATGTGGCAACTGGCCAGGGCGGCCACGAAGGCCTGTTCGGGATCGACGCGGGAAGGGTCGCCGAGGTAGGCGGGAGCCGCGGAGGCGGCGAGGGTGTGTCCGTCACCGAAGTCCCAGAGGTGGTTCCGGGAATAGGTCTTGTAGGTGAAGGCTTCGTTGCCGTGTTTCCAGGAGATGTGGGCGGTGTGTTCGGACATGATGGAAGTTAGAAGTAGGAAGTTGGAATGCTGATATTAGGTGTTGAGGGCTTGGGAGCTGATGATCTTCTGCCAGATCTTGCGGGAGAGTCCAGTCGTGAGTTCCTCTATCTCGTTGACGGCGGCGACGGTGACCTGATCTTCGAAATGATTCGAGTAAAGCGACGCGATCTTTCCGGTGAGCGAAAGCATTTCGCTGCAATAGTCGAGGTAGCGGCGGAGCTGCATGGGAGACATGGCGTCCTCCTCGGTGTCGCCGTTATCCTCCGGACCCCCGAGGATGCGATCGGGGTCCTTGGTGAGCTGGTGCATGTCGATCACGTGGGCGATGGCGCGCAGTTCGCGGATCGCCTCCAGGGTGAGCCGACGCTTGTGGCGGTTCTCGAGGCTGACGAGGAAGAAGATCGCAGCCCCGATGAGGACGATGTCATTGATGCCGGCTTCCAGGAGTTCGACGAGCCGGGAAAGATCGAACTGGGCGGAATCGGGCGGGCGAGTGCTGATGATGGTGAGGATGAGGACGCCGACAATGGCGGCGATGATGCCATAGGCAAGAAAGCGGAGCGGCCAGCTTGGCTGGCGGATCCGGATGCTGCGCTCGCTGGCGTTCCGGGCGATCGCGAGAAGTTGCTGGCAGAGAGCGCTCAGTCCGGCCTCGGGGAAGCGGGCCGTGATGCGCCGTGACAGACTGGCGATGGTCGCGATGAGCTTCTCGGCGTCGAGCTTGTAATCTTTCGGAAGGGAGGTCATGAGTCTCACGCGCGGCGCGTGGGGGGAGCGCGGCTACGATAGCAGGACACGGCGGGATTGGAAGCAAGGAAGCACCGTGGCGCAGTCACCCCAATGGGTGTCCTTGGGGAGAACGGCTTTCCCATTCTCTCTCCGACACCGCTCGCTTGTCCCCCCCTTTCGCCTCGATTGCCACTGGACAGGGCGCGGGGACTCCCGATTGTGAGGCATGTCTCGTATGATCCTCGTCTCCAACCGCCTTCCGGTGCGTGTCGATGCGTCCGGCAAGGTCACCCGCACGACAGGCGGGTTGGCCTCTGCGCTGCAGGGAGCAGGTCTGGCCGATGATGCCCTGTGGGTCGGGTGGCCGGGTCTCTCGAACGAGGAGATCGGCGACAAGCAGAGGCTCCTCGCCTCCATGAGTGCGATCGGGGTCTCGCCGGTGCTGCTTTCCAACGCGGAGTTGGACGGCTTCTACGAGGGCTACTCGAACGCGACGCTTTGGCCGGTGCTCCATTACAAGGTCGGACAGGCCCGTTTCAGCGGATCGACCTGGTTTCCCTTCTACGAGGAAGTAAACGGTCGCTTCGCGGAGGCCGTGCTGGCAGTGGCGGAGGACGGGGACACGGTCTGGATCCACGATTACCATCTTTTCCTCCTCCCGGAACTCCTGCGGCGCTCGAAGAAGGCGCTGAGCATCGGCTTCTTCCTCCACACGCCGTTCCCGAGCAGCGAGACCTTCCGCGTGCTCCCGGAGCGCGTGCAGATCCTGACCGGCCTTCTCGGATCGGACCTGATCGGCTTTCACACCTACAACTACCTCCGCCACTTTCGCTCCGCCGTCCTGCGGGTTCTCGGCGTGGAATCGGAGGTCGATACTGTCTGGTACCAGGGGCGCGCGCTGAAGCTGGGGGTCTATCCGATCGGTCACGACCGGCCGGGCTTCGAGAAGGCGCGGCGCAGTCCGGCCTTCCGCAGGGCCCTGGACGCCTACGGGGCGGAGATCGGCGACCGCGCGCTCGTCCTGAGCGTCGAGCGGCTGGACTACACGAAGGGCGTGCCGGAGAAACTCGCGTCGATCCGCGAATTCCTGAAACGCTACCCCAACAAGCGCCACAGCGTCCTGTTCCTCATCATCGCCGTGCCCTCGCGGCAGGGGGTCGAAGCCTACGACGAGCTGACCGAAACGGTGCAGCGCGAGGTCGGCGCGATCAATGGCGACTACGGCTCGGTTGGCCACGCGCCGGTCCAATTCCTGCACCGCGGATTCCCGCAGGAGGAGTTGGCCGCCCTCTACGCGCTCGCCGACATCTGCATGGTCACGCCGCTCATCGACGGGATGAATCTGGTGGCGAAGGAATACATCGACTGCAAGCGCAACGCGAAGGGCGAGCGTCCGGGTTGCCTCATCCTGAGCGAGTTCGCGGGTGCGGCGCAGGAAATGTCGCAGGCGCTGAGCGTGAATCCCTACGATGTGACGAACGTCGCCGACGCTCTCGCGCAGGCGCTGGAGATGCCGGTGGAGGAGAGGGGACGCCGCACCGCCGCGATGCAGCTCCGCCTGGAACGCAACGACTCCGGAGCCTGGGCAAAGCACATCCTCGGGGATCTGAAGAAGGCGTCGGGAGCCGCGCTCACGGGCGCGCTGATGGGGTCGATGAACGCCCTCGCCGACCGCCTCGCGGACAACGTGCGGGCCGGGAAATCGCTCGCTCTCTTCCTCGATTACGACGGCACGCTGCGCGGATTCGTTCCTCGACCCGAGGACGCCGTGCCGGATCCGGAGCTGTGTCCGCTCCTGGAAAAACTCGCCGCCGTCAAGGGCGTCCATGTGGCTGTCGTCAGCGGGCGGCCGAAGGAATTCCTCGAGGAACATTTCGCCGGCCTCGGCCTCACGCTGGTCGCGGAGCACGGATACCGCTGGCTGAATCCGGGCAAGTCACGGTGGCATGTCGTCCATTCGCGGGTCGATACCTCGTGGATGGATGTGATCCGTCCGCATCTCGAACAGGCGCGCGACGCGACGCCGGGCTCCCAGATCGAGGAGAAACGCTCGGCGGTGGTCTGGCATTACCGGCGGACGGATCCCGAATTCGGACTCTGGCAGGCCCACGCCCTCCTGGAGGAACTGACCGACATCACGGCCAGCCTGCCGGTTTC
>JAHEDC010000447.1 GCA_024641425.1 Verrucomicrobiales bacterium
GTAGCTCGCGCCGTAGGTGAGGACGCCGAAGGGGGTGTCGCTCTCGAATTGCGCCCAGAGGCCGAGGGTATCAACGTCGAAGCCCTGGAGATCGCGGCGGCCGTCGCCGATCTTGCGCAGGCGATCCTGTTCCTCGCTCTGCTGTTGCCAGGAAACATTCAGCTTCATCCGATCGACGAAACCGTCGAGATCGTTGGCCTCGAACTGCGCGTAGGCGAGCTGGCGATCCTGATCCAGCGAGCGCCGCTGCTCGTCGCCGACCTCGGTGCCGCGCCAGGATTCGCCGTAGATCGTGCGGTGGGTGCGCCAGACGTCGTCCTGATCGACGCGCTGGTAGGCGAGGGTGAGGCGGGTTTCGGAATCGAAGAAATAGTCGAAACGGGCATCGGCGTCCCATTCCTTGTAACCGGTCTGGCGTTGCTCGCCGATTCCGGCGGCGCGGAGGTCGCCGTAGTCCTTGCCGCTGAGGCCGAGGAAGAAGCCGTAGCGTCCGCCCTCGCCGAATTCGGTTTCGAGGCGACCGACGTTGCTCTGCTCCGCGCTCGACCAGCGGTAGAGCGCGCTGCCGCCGATGAAGGACTCGCCGTCGGCGTGTCCGAAAATGTCGGCGCCCTTGGTGAGGACGTTGACCGTGCCGCCGATGGCGTCGCTGCCGTAGAGGACAGAACCCTGGCCCTTCACGAGTTCGAGGCGCTCGATGGAGCAGGGATCGACCGTGTTCCAATATTGGTTCGGGCCGTCGCGGAAGACGGAATTGTTGAGGCGGATGCCGTCGATGAGGAGGAGGTTCCGGTAGCCGGTAAAGCCGCGGATGAAGGGCGAGCCCTGGCCGTGGGAGGTTTTCTGGACGAGCACGCCGGGCGTTTCGGAGAAGATATCGGGGAGCGAACGGTAGAGGTTGTCCCGGATTTCCTCCTCGCCGATGATGTTGACGGTGTTCGGGGCATCGGCGAGGGGTTCCTCGAAGAGACTGGCCGTGACAACGACCGGAGCGAGGAGGGTTTCGCCCGGGGCGGTGTCCTGGGCATGGGTCGGCGAGGCGAGAGCAAGGGTAACGATGGAGAGGAAAAAGCGCGATTTATGTGGCATAGGCGAACTTTGTAAGCCGGGACAACTTATGCCCGAAGAAAAAACTCCGGACAAAAAATGCTCGCAAGCGGGTGCGAATCTGTCCACTTTACGACATGCCCGCCCCAAAGCAGGATCGGGGCCTCGCGCCCCGGATGGCCCTCTCGTTCGCGCTCTTCGTCGTCGCGGGCTCGCTGGTGCTGGTCGTGTGGTTGCGGGGACGGGATCGTCAGGAATCACGGGAGGCCTTCATCACGCTGGCGGAGACGAACGCGAATTTCATCCGGCGCTCGAATCTGCCGCTGAGCACGGCCTTGGCGGGCAATCTTTCCGAGATTCTGGAGATGTCGGTGCTTTTCCGGCGGGGGAATGAGCTCGTGGAACCGGCAACCATGCCGGTTATTTTCTCGCGTGAGAATATTAATCAACTCACTGAAGATGTTTTGGTTGCAGGAAGTGGCGTTGAGATGATTGCGGTGAGTATCGGCGCGGGCGAGGTCGTTTTCGTCCGGGCCGCGAGCGGGTTTCTGGCGGATGTCTTCCGGGTTTCGACCTTGCTTCCGTTGGCCGCGTTCTGGGTGCTTTCGCTGGCCTTGGCGCTCGTCGTTTCGCGCAATGTCGTCCGTCCGATCCAGGCCTTGTCGGCGAAGTTGCCGGATTTCGAGTCGACGGAGATCGAGCCCGCCGACGTGCCTGGACTGGAACGTCCGGACGAGATCGGACACCTCGCGCGCACGCTGATTCGGACGCATGGGCGGCTGCGGGACGAGCAGGCGCGGCGCGAGGCATCGGAGCGGTTGGCCTTGCTGGGGAAAATGGCGACCGGGCTCGCCCACGAGATCCGGAATCCGGTGGCGGCGGTGCGGTTGCACGCGCAATTGCTGGAAACAACGGGGGGCGAGTCGGCGCGGCTCATTGTTTCCGAGGCGGAGAAAATCGAGGGCCTGGTGAACCAGTGGATGTTTCTTGCCCGGCCCGCACCGCCCTCGACACGGGCGCAGGATCTGCGCGTCTGCCTGCGCGAGGTGATGGCGGCGCTGGAACCGGCGGCACGGCACGGCGGGGTGCGGTTTGTCGCGGATCTGGAAGAAGACCTGGTCTGTTCCGTCGATGCCTCTCGGATCGGCCAGGTTTTCCGCAATCTCCTCATGAACGCGGTGCACGCGATGCCGGACGGCGGGGAAGTGCGAATCGAAGGACGAGTGAAGGACGGGCGCGTTCTCGTCGAGGTCAGGGACAAGGGCGAGGGGTTCACGGAGGAGGCGCTCGCACGGTTCGGGGAACTTTTCTTTTCCACCAAGGAAGGCGGCATGGGCGTGGGCTTGAGCGTGGCGACCGAGATCGTCCGCGCGCATGGTGGGACGCTCGAAGTCTCGAATGCCCCGGATGGCGGTGCCATCGCCCGCGTTTCCCTTCCTGAGAACCCGGAGTCCAATAAGCAATGACCGCGAAGAAACACCTTCTGATCGTCGAGGACGAACACGCCCTCGCCGCGGCGCTCGCCACGGTGGCGGAGCGGATGGGCGCACGGGTGACGCTCGCCGCCTCGGGCAAGCGCGCGCTGGCCGCGATTCGCGACGAAGCGCCCGACGTGATCATCCTCGACATCGGCCTGCCAGACATGAGTGGTCTCGATGTGCTGGCGCGGGCTTTTCCGGACGGGCAGGGGATTCCGCTCCCGGTGCTCGTGGTGACGGCGCACGGACATCTGGACAACGCGTTGGCCGCGACCCGCATGGGCGTGGCCGAGTATCTCGTGAAGCCGCTCGACCTCCACGCCTTCGAGCGTTCGCTGCGGGGCCTGCTGGAATCCGTGGCTCCGGTCGCGACGCAGGAGGTCGTCGACGGGCCTGCCGAGACGACGATGATCGGCGGTGCGCCGGCGATGCAGCGGGTCTTCCGGGACATCGCGCAAGCCTGCTCCGGACTTGCTCCGGTGGTGATCTCCGGGGCGGCGGGGGCCGGAAAATCGCTCGCGGCGCGTGTCATCCATGCCAACGGCGCGCTGGCGGGCGCACCGCTGGTGACGGTCGATCTCGCGGAAGGCGGCGCCTTGCCCCGGAGCTGGGAAGGGACGCTGCTACTGGAGAATATCGATCAGCTCCCGACGCCCGCGCAGGCCGACCTCGCGCGGCGGATGGAAGCCGGGCTCCCAGCGGGGGCGCGGGTCATTGGGACGACGCGGAGCGAGCTTTACGAGGCGGTGAAGGAAGGCCGGATGCGCGAGGATCTCTATTACCGGCTGCGGGTGCTGGAAATCCGGATGCCGCCATTGGTCGAACGCCGCGAGGACATTCCGGCCCTCGCCGCCTTCTTTCTCGGCAAGGCCTGCTCGGACCGGAGCATCGGGTTCTCCGCCGAGGCGATGGACGTCATGGCCACCTACGCGTGGCCCGGCAACGTGTGGGAACTTCGCAACGCCGTCGACTACGCGCTCGCCGTCTGCGGCGGCCCGCGCATCCACCCCCAGCATCTTCCTGCCGCGCTGACCGTCTCGAGCGAGGAGGGCGGTGATCCCGTGACGGGCGAACTCCGGCGCGCGCTCCGCCGGTGGATTGACCGCGAGTTCCAGGGAGAGGGAGAACCGCGTCCCTACGCGGAGTTGATTGATGATATCGAGTCCGTACTCCTCGCCGAACTTCTCGGTCGCTATGAAAACAAACCCACCCGCCTTGCCGAAGCCCTGAAGATCCACCGCACGACCCTTCGACGAAAGTGCGCGAAGCTTGAAAACTCGTGAACCACCATGAAAAGAACGATCCTCCTCTTTCTGCTCTCGAGCTCTCTCGGGTCTCTCGCGGCTCCGCTCGCGCTCCATCCGGAAAACCCGCATTACTTTTTCTGGAAGGGCAAGCCAACGATTCTTGTCACCTCGGGGGAACATTATGGAGCGCTTTTGAATGCGGCATTCGATTACAAGGTGTATTTCGGCGAACTTGCCGGGCGGGGCCTGAATCACACCCGGATCTTCTCCGGCGTTTACCGCGAGGTTCCGGGGGATTTCGGGATCACCGAGAATCCGCTCGCCCCCCTTTCCGGAAAATACGTCGCCCCCTGGGCGCGCTCGGAGGAGCCGGGGGAATCGGACGGCGGGAACAAGTTTGATCTCACGACATGGAACCGGGAGTATTTCGAGCGCCTCCACACGATGATGAAATCGGCGGAGGAGAGGGGCCTCGTTGTCGAGTTCACTCTCTTCTGTCCGATGTATTCGGACACGATGTGGAAGGCCTGCCCGATGAATACGACGAACAACGTGAATGGCATCGGGAACTGCGATCGCGACGCCGTTTACGCGCTCAAGCACGAAGCCCTGACAGACGTGCAGATTGCGTTCACGCGAAAGGTGGTCGGAGAACTCCAGGATTTCGAAAACCTCTACTTCGAGGTTTGCAACGAGCCCTATTTCGGCGGCGTGACCGACGATTGGCAGCGGCGGATCATCGATGAGATCGTTGCGACGGAGAAGGAACTTCCGCTCCAACATCTGATTTCGCAAAACATCGCGAACGGTCGTAAGAAAGTCGAGAACCCGCACCCTGCGGTCTCGATCTTCAATTTCCATTACTGCGTTCCTCCCGATGCGGTAGGGATGAATTACGCGTTGAGAAAAGTAATCGGCGAGAACGAGACGGGTTTTCGCGGCAACGACGATCTGCTGTATCGCACCGAAGCCTGGGATTTCCTCCTCGCGGGGGGCGCGCTTTACAACAATCTCGATTACTCGTTCACGGCGTCGCATCCGGCGGGCACGCTTCGTGGATACAAGTCGCCGGGTGGTGGAAGCGCGGAACTTCGCGCGCAGCTTGGCTTCCTGCGGCGATTTCTCGAAGGTTTTGATTTCGTTCGCATGGCTCCCGCGTCCGGCCTAGTGACAAAGTGCGATCCCCGGCTCAGCTGTAGCGTCCTTGCCGAGGCCGGGAAAGCCTATGCGGTGTATCTCCATGTCCCCTTGCCGGCGAAGCCGGGAAATCTCGGAGAACGAAAGCGTAAAGCGATCGAGGCGCAACTGGCGATCGAAGTGACGAAGGGCACCTATCGGATCGAGTGGCGGGACACGAAGGAAGGTAAGTTGGCCGGGGAGGCCTCGATCACCCACGGGGGAGGAGCGCTGGAACTGCTGTCTCCGTCATTTGACGACGACATTGCGCTCTCACTTGTTTCGATGGAGGACTAAGGTCACGAGGATCCGTATCAGGGATCGCCGATTCTTGGCAAACCAGCGCGACTCGATCCACCGCGGATTCGGGAAGCGGCGGGACCGGTGGAAATCGCAAGTTCCGCGATGCCCGTGACGCGATCGAAATGGCCTGACTTACACCGTTCCGCCGGTTTCGGGCATGAGGTGTTCGATCACGGGAATCCCCACTCCGTTTGCCAAACTTGGACGGCTGAACTGGGGAAATACAGCGACTTATTCGCCATGGGG
>JAHEDC010000448.1:0-4881 GCA_024641425.1 Verrucomicrobiales bacterium
AATATTGTTACCCGAAACGAGCGCCTCCGCCGGTATGGGGAATGCTCCGGTAAAGGAAGCGTTCCGAACCTGCGCGTTCGCGAAGGTCGCGGCATCGACCAGGCCATCCGGCATATTGACTCGCGCGATTTCGGCGCCGTTCAGGAAAAAGATCGCGCCGTCGTCGATCAAGGCATCGAGGCGGAGTTCCGTCGCTGCGGGGTTGCCGGAATAGTTGAAGGCGGTCTGGAAGTAATACGTCGTAACGGGGTTCGACTGCGGGTCGGTGAGGATCGTATTCAGGGGCGATGGGAGAGGCCCGTTCTCGAAGCCGATTGGCCCGGTGCCGGATTGCCAGCCTCCCGCTCCTGCGAAATAAGTCGATTGCGCCCAGTTCGGCCCGAGATCGGTGCCGCTTTCGTTATAGAGCCAGGGAGCATCGAGGGCAACGCGCACGATCTCGGGCCCGAGGGTGGTGCCGGTGGCGAAGTTCTGTCCGAGCGGCGTCCCGCCTGTCTGTGCGCTCGTGGTCCAGCTTTCCGGTTCTCCGCTCGCGGCCTCGGCGTTTGCCTTCGCGAGCGTGGCTCCCGAGCCGTCGGGCGCGATGGGCCAGCGTCCGCTGTCGCGATAGTCGATCTCGTCCATGAGGCGATCGATGTTATTGCGGAGACGGAGGCGCTCGCCCCCGTTGGCAAGGTTCCCCGCCCATGGGCCGAGTGCGCCCGGGATGCCGGTTGCGCCGGGATCACTCGCGACAAGGAGATAACCGCGTGCCGGAATTACCGTGCCGCGTGGAAAATCGTAGTCGATCCCTCCGCGGATCTTCCAGCCTGAGAGGTCCATGTTCACCGCCATGAGATTGTGCAGCTCGATCCATTCCGGCGCGGAGGGCGTCGACGGATTATACATGATCTCGTTGAAGACGGTCGTGCTATCGGCCCTCGCGGTCGCAAGGCTGGCGATGACGATGGCGGCGAGGCCAAGGAAGGAGAGGATGCGGGGGATTTTCACAGGTGGGGGATACCATGGGTTGAATTCGGACGACTAACTGAGGATGTCCCGGATGACATGTCCGTGGACATCGGTGAGGCGGCGCTCGATGCCGTTGTGGTAGTAACTCAGGCGCTGGTGGTCGAGACCGAGGATGTGGAGGATTGTCGCGTAGAAATCGTAGACGGTGGCGACGTTCTCGACCGCCTTGTAGCCAAACTCGTCGGTGGCACCGTAAGTGAAGGGTGCCTTGACTCCCGCGCCGGCAAGCCAAGTGGTGAAACCGCCCGGATTGTGATCGCGACCGCTCGCGCCCTTCTGGAAGGTGGGCATCCTCCCGAATTCGGTGCAAAACACGACGAGCGTATCCGCGAGCAACCCCCGCTGTTTAAGGTCGCGAATGAGGGCTGCGGTCGGTTGATCGAGCACCGGGCCGTGGACACCGTATTGCTCGGCGAGGGCCTTGTGTCCGTCCCAGTTGCTCACTCCCTCACCACCCGTCTGGTAGGCACCGTTGAAGAGCTGGACGAAGCGCACGCCGCGTTCGACGAGTCGGCGGGCGAGGATGCAATTCCTCCCGTAACCGGCGCGAAGATCCTTGATCCGACTTCCGGATTCATCGACACCGTAATCCCTGAGGACATGGGCAGGCTCGGTGGAGAGGTCGGCAATCTCGGGAATACTCAGCTGCATCTTCGCGGCCAACTCATAACTCGCGATCCGGGCGGCCAAATCCGAGTCTCCCGGATAGCCCTCGAGGTGCCGCCTGTTCTGGCGCTCGAGAAAGTTTCGCGCCGCTTGGTCGCTGGCGGGGGTCATCCCGGTGGGGATCGAAAGATTGCGCACCGGTTTCGTCGCATTGAAGTCGGTGCCCTGGAAGGCGGCGGGCAAAAAGCCCGGTCCCCAGCAATTTCCGCTCGATTGTGGATTACCCCGGGGATCGGGAATTGCCACATAGGACGGCAGATCCTCGGCCTCGCTTCCGAGCGCGTAGGTCGTCCATGCGCCGGCGCTGGGAAAGCCGTCGAGGGTGAAGCCGGTATTCATGAAGTTCTCGCCCGGGCCATGGGTGTTCGTCTTCCCCGTCATCGAGTGGATGAAGCAGAGGTCGTCTGCCAGATCGCCGAGCATCGGAACGAGGTCTGAGATCATTTTCCCGCACTTCCCGCGGGGCCGGAATTCCCACGGGCTCTTCGTGAGGTTTCCCTGCTCGCCCTGGAAGGTGATGAGTTTCTGCCCGCCGGGCATCGGTTGGCCATGACGCGCGATGAGGTCGGGCTTGTAATCGAAGGTATCGATCTGACTAACTGCCCCGGAGCAGAAAATCATCAGGACATTCTTTGCCCGCGCGGGAAAATGCGGACTTCTGGGGGCATGGGGCCTCCCGGCGTCGATGTGGGGGCGAATCGGTGTCTTGCCCGCCGCGCTTTCGCGCTGGATTTCGGAGGCGAGAAGTCCTTCCCTCCCGAGCATCGAGGCCAGGGCCACGCCGCCGAGGCCACTCATGGAATGGCTGAGAAACGACCGTCGGTCTAAGAGGTGACGCTTGTCGAGCATGGGTGGCGTAAGGCTAGAAGATGAAAAGAAGCTCGTTGGTGTTGAGCATGGCGCGGCACCAGGCGTCGAGTCCTTCGGCCTGGATGAAGGCAAGCGAATCCTCGATTTCAATCCCATAGGGTGCGCGTCCATAAAGAAGGTCGAAGGCACGGGCGATCTGCGCCTCTGAAGTCGCGCCCACGTCTTCAACGAGACGTTTCGCAAGGAGCTCGGACTGCTGGATAATGAAGCGGCTATTGAAGAGGTTGAGTGCCTGGAGTGGCGTCGTCGAGCTACTGCGACTCGGGGTCACCTGGTTTCCGTCCGGACAATCGAAGGAACCGAAGACCGCGTCCTGCTCCTGACGGATCTTGAACATGTAGACCATGCGCCGCCACTCCTCGGGGCCGGTTTCCTCTTTGGGAAAGTAATGGACGACGTTCTCGCGGTCGACATTGAGCAGGTAGAAGCCCGGGCCTCCCACGCGGTTTTCGAGGGCCCCGGTGACGGATAGAATGCTGTCCCGGATCACCTCGGCCTCGGCGCGTCGCGGAGGAAAACGCCAGAGGAATCGACTGTCGGCGTCAACGGCTAGTCCTTTTTTCCACGGTTTTCCGGATTGCTGGAATGTGTTTGAATTCAGGATTTCCCGCAGCGTATGTTTGATGGACCAGCCGTGCTTTAGGAAGTCATGGGCCATCCAATCCAATAACTCGGGGTGCGTGGGCGGACTGCCATTCCCACCAAAATCACTCGGAGTATCGACGATGCCGGTTCCGAACGTGTAGTGCCACAGGCGATTGACCATGACGCGGGAAACCAGTGGGTTTTCCGGTGACGCGATCCATTCGGCGAGGCGGACCCGGCGCTGTTGTTCCGGTTCGTTCATCGCCAGGCCAAGACTGCCGGTCACGGTGAGGGCATCGGGAGCAACCGCCTCGCGCGGAGCCATCGGATCGCCACGATAAAGTCGATGGGTTTCGCCGGGTTGGGAGAAATTTCCGATCCACGCCGTGGGAGCGGTTTCCAGCGCCGCGATCTTCGCTTTCGTGGATTCGATTTCTCCGAGAAGTTCACGGGCCCGATCGGCTGAGGAGCGGTCGAGGCG
The DNA here is from genome assembly GCA_024641425.1 of Verrucomicrobiales bacterium. Lineage (GTDB taxonomy): Bacteria > Verrucomicrobiota > Verrucomicrobiia > Verrucomicrobiales > DEV007 > JAHEDC01. Next base: position 3,614 of record JAHEDC010000448.1, read on the forward strand.
CTCGAGGAAGGCGTTGGGGTTCCTCTGATCGCCAACGGGTTGACGATCGGCGGACGATGTCACAACCTTCCAGTGCGTGCCGTCGAGTGAGACCTCAAGCACGTAATCGGTGATAAGCCGATCCGTGAACTGACCGTCGCGGTCGCGTCCCCACCGGATGCGCTGGACGCGCGAGGTTTTCGGAAACTCGACGGCCACCCAGCCGCTGGTCGCATTCGCGATCCAGCTTTGATTGTTGCCGAAAAGACCGTTGTTGAGATGCTCGATTTTGTGAATCGGATAACCCTGCAAGGAACCGGACGCCGTCGGGATGCCTCCATTCGAGGCGAGCGCGACATTCCTGCCATCGGCGTCGTAGATCTCGAGCTCGTCGATACAGGCCTCGCCGCCGCTGGTGGTGTTAAAGGTGAAACGGACGAAACGCGCGTCCGCCGGAGGGAAGGATTCGAGATTTGACAGGGTGTTGACCGCCTCACGCAACACGGGCTCGCCTTCGACCGCGAGTGCCGCCCGTTCGCGCAGGGCATGCACTTCCTCTTCCCACTCGCCCATCGCGACGCGCAGGGTTTCGACCTCGCGTTTCTGTTCCGGAGTAAGCGTTCTTGACATAGGCCTCTCACCCTGCTGCACGCCAGCGAATATTGCCTGCATGGAATAGTAATCCTTCTGGAGAATGGGATCAAATTTGTGATTGTGACAGCGCGCGCAGCCGAGGGTGAGTCCGAGGAAGGCGGTGCCGGTTGTGTTTACCATGTCCGCCAGTTCGTCCTGTCGTTGCATTAATGTCAGGCTGATGTCGGGGCTCTTCACGATGTCGTAGGGGCCGGCAACGAGGAAGCCGGTCCCGACATCGACTCCTATCGCGTCGCCTGCGATCTGCTCCTTTACAAATTGGTCGTAGGGTTTGTCGGAATTGAAGGAATCGATGACATAATCACGGTAGTGGTAGGCGTTCGGGCGTTCCCGATTCGTCTCGAAGCCATTCGACTCCGCGAAGCGCGCGACATCGAGCCAGTGGCGAGCCAAGCGCTCGCCAAAACGGGGACTGTCGAGGACTCGGTCCACGAGTTTGGACCACGCGTCCGGCGAGCTGTCGTTCTCAAAATCGGCAGCCTGTTCCGGAGTCGGCGGCAGGCCATGGGCGACAAGATAAAGACGGCGGACAAGGGTTGCCCGGTCTCCGCGGGGCGAGGGGTTAAGCCCCTTTTCCTTCAATCTGGAGAGGACGAAAGCGTCGATGGGGGAGGCTCCCCAGGCGTCCGCGTGGT
>JAHEDC010000448.1:4891-5475 GCA_024641425.1 Verrucomicrobiales bacterium
TGGTTTGGGGGTTTCGCTGCACGCACGGGTTGGAATGACCAGTGATCAGTCGTGAGGGCGACTTCGGTGGCTTCGGGCATTTTTGCTCCCTGGTCGATCCACTTCCGGATGAGGTCGGCTTGTCTCGCGTCGAGCGGATCCCCTTTTCCCGCTGGCGGCATCGCCTCTTCCGGGTCATCCCGTACCACGAGTTTGACGATATGGCTTTCGGCGCTCTTCCCGGCAACGAAAATCGGTTCACCCGAATCCCCGCCTTGCAAGATCCACGTCGAAGAGTCCAGGCGCAGACCGGACTTCTGCTTCTCGGCGCCGTGGCACTGGGTGCAATGGGACTCGAAGATCGGCAGGATGTCCTTCTCGAAGTCGACATTCTCCACCGCCGGAGCCTGAACGGTGAGGGCGATTCCAAGGCCGACCACGCAGCGGAAGGACTTGGAAAGGCTTCTGCGCTTGCGAAGGATTTGCTTTGATGCGGGCATCAGGTTTGCGGTTGTGATTGGCACGGCGGAGTGAATCGCCGCCCGAGATTCGGGCGGTGCTCTTAAAAGGGTAGCAGGGAATCCCGGACAGCGAAATTCCACGTC
>JAHEDC010000449.1 GCA_024641425.1 Verrucomicrobiales bacterium
GCGTCACCCCCGTGTTCTCCATGTGTTCGACCACTACCTGGAGTCCCCCGCCCGCTCCGGGAAGCAGCTTCTGGCACAGGATTCCGATGAGCTGGCCGGAAAGGAGGAGCAACTGGCTCTCGCGCTCCTCGGGCAGGAAAAGATTCGTCAGGCGCTCAACCGTCTCCGCCACGTTCGCGCTGTGCATCGTGCTCAGAACGAGGTGCCCTGTCTCGGCCGCCTGGAGCGCGGTGATCGCCGTTTCCTGATCCCGGATTTCCCCGAGCAGGATGACATCCGGGGCCTGCCGGAGCGAACTCCGCAAACCGCGGGCGAACGAATCGGTGTCGGTGAAAACCTCCCGCTGGGTGAAATACGATTGCTTCGACTCGAAGAGGAACTCGATCGGATCCTCGATCGTCACGATATGCCGGGCGTGGTTCAGGTTCACCCACTCGAGCGCCGCCGCCAGCGTGGTCGATTTTCCGCAACCGGTCGCACCGGTCACGAGCACGAGTCCGGCCGGGCGCTTCACCCAGTCACTCAAAAGCGCCGCCGGCAGGCCCAGCGATTCCATGGCGGGGATCTCGGTATTGATCCGCCGCATGACCGCGCCGAGCTGGCCGACGTGACGGTGCAGATTCACCCGGAAGCGCACCTTCCCGTCCGCCGTCGTCACGCTCGTGTCGCGGTCGCCGTCGTAGGTCGGGTCGGCCCCGCAGAACTTCCAGAGATCCGCCATTTCCTCGACCGAGACCGGATTCTCGCCGAGCATGAGCAATTCGCCGTCGATCTTCGTCCGCGGCCTCGCGCCCTCGCTGAGGAAGAGATCGCTCGCGCCGTGGCGGATGGCGGATTGCATGAGGGCTTCGATCGTTTCGGGTATCATCGTGGTGCCCCAAGGAATACGCGGGCCGCCCGCAAATGACAAGCCCCGTCGCGGCGATTGCAAAACCCGTGGGTCGATGCTAGGAAATCCCCGTGAAATCCAACCCCAGCTCCCCACGTCATCCATGAGTCCCGGCGGCACCGAAGGCGGCGGCGGAAAATTCGCCCTGGGCTTTCTGCTCTCGGCGGTCTCGCTCTATTTCTTCTTCGATTCCGTCCAGGTCTCGACGGCCGAGAGCGGCTGGATTTCCGGGGCGATGCGCGGCGGCGGGGGTGGTTACGGAATGTGGAACACGACCTCGATGGGCATCGTCTTCCTGCCCTTCTTCATCGGCGTCATTGCCCTCTTCTATAACGGCAGAATGCAGTGGGCCTGGTATGTGACCTGGATCGGGCTCGCCATCATCGTCATCGAGATCCTCAGCCGCCTGCGTTTCCTCATGGCCATGAAGACATCCCACCTCCTCATTATGATGGTGACCTTCGCCGCCGGGGCCGGCCTCATGCTCCGCTCCTACCGCGAGGAAAAGAGCGATTCCTCCGGGAAGTAACCCGCGGAACAAGATTCGCGCTGGCTTGGACAGTATCCGCGAGGCACGCTGCCGCGGAAAACGGCATCAATGGGCTCACGCATGGACGCGCAGAGCCCGACACTTCCTCACCCTCCGAAACCGCACGGTCTTCTCGCGACCCTTGCGCGCCATCCACTTTCCCTGTTCTTCCTGCTCGTCATCCTCTCTTACCAGATCAAGGAATTCTATCCCTTCACCCACATCCCGATGTATTCCGATCCGGAAGCACGGGCTCCCTACATGTTCCTCGCCGACACCGACGGTAAGCCCATCGGCGTCCGGGCCCAGTGCGGGGTCACGAATCCGAAGATGCGCAAGATGTACCACGGGCGCATGAAACAGTATTGCCGGGAATACGGCTTCGATCCCGACAACGTCCCGCCTGAGGTCGAGCAGAAAATCGCCCGCGAAGTCCTCGCCTTCCTCCGGGATAAGGCCCTCAAGCGCAACCGACCGCTCCCCGACACCATCCGCCTCATGAACGCCGTCGTCGTTCCCGCTGAGGACGGCTTCACCGAGAATTTCTCCCTCCTTGCCGAAGGCTAGAATCTCATGTCCGGACGCCTCTCGCGCTTCTTCGACCGCTTCCACCCCCGCCCCGTCGCCGGCTGGGAATTCCTGATCATGCGCGTCCTCTTCGCGGGCGTCGTCTACCTGAGCCTGCCCGGCGGCGACCAGATCTACGACAGCCAGGACGTGCCGAACGGCATCGCCCGCTTCATGGATCTCACCTTCCTCGCCAATCCCGGCGTCTATCCCGCCCTGCGCGTCGCCATCGTCATCGCCCTCGGAATCTACGTCTCCGGATTCCTCCTTCCCCTCGCGCTCCCCTTCCTCCTCGTCAGCCACGTCATGGTGCGCACACTCTACAATTCCCAGGGCTGGGTCCACCACGGCTACCAGATGGTCTCCATGGTTCTCCTCGCGCAAACCGTCGTCGTCCTCGTCTTCGCCGTCCATCGTCTGACCACCCGCCATCCCTTTCCGTTCACCGGAGGCCGCACGCGGAACAGCTACCTGCTCTTCTACTCGCAGATGGCCATCGTTCTTCTCTATGTCGTCTCGGTCGTCTCGAAGGTCGACCGCTCGGATGGTAATTGGTTCTTCAAGAGCCACTACATCGGCCTCCAGGTCGTGAAGGCGGAACGCGACCGCTTCTATGCCGACCTCGCCCCGCCCGAGCCCGGCGATGTGCCCGCCGCGCGCCTCATGCTCGCGCATCCGAACTTCACGCGCCTCTTCCTCGGCGTCGGCGTCCTCCTTGAATTCGTCGCCTTCCTCGCCCTCGCGGGCCGTCTGCCCGCACTCGCCATCGCCGTCGCCCTCATCGGCTTCCACCGCTCCATCGCCGCACTGATGAGCATCTATTTCCATTTCAATGAAATGCTCCTCGTCATCTTTCTCATCAATATCCCCTACTGGATCTATCGGCTCGCACTTCGTTTGATCAGGGCCAGGGCGAGAGCCGTTTCAGCCGAAACCCGATTCGCATGAGGATCACTGCTTTCCTCCGCAAACTCCTCCGGGCGATCCTTCCCCTCGCGCCGGGCATCGCCATCGCCGCCCTCTGCCTCGGCTTGAAGGAGAACTTTCCCTTCACCCACTACCCGATGTATTCGGATTTCTCGGATGAAACCTATTACGTCTGGCTCGCCGACTCGCAGGGTAATCCCATCGCCTCCCAGTCCGTGACCGGTCTCCGGCTCGGCCGCATCAAGAAAGTCTACAATAAAGGGCTCCTCGCCGCCCGCGAGACCGTCGGCGAGAAACAGGGCGAGACCCCGCGGAAGCGCGACCTCACGAACGCGCAGAAGCGTCCCTCCGGCGACGAAACCCTCGTCTGGATCTACCAAAGCGCGCACGAGCCCGCCCGCGCGGCCCTCCGCAAAGCGAGCCCGCTCCGGCTCTACCAGGTCGACATCACCATCGAAGACAGCCGCGTCGTCGAAAGCGAGCCCGAACTCGTCGGCGAGTTCGCCGTTCCCGCCGCACCATGAGCACGCGCCCGCCCTTCACCCCCTTCCGCCCGATGGATCTCGGCCCGCAAGAGATGCGCGCCATCCGGCTCGTTTTCGCCTTCGTCATCTGGTTCACCGTCCCCTCCGCGCTTTCGCTGACCACTCAGCCTCACCCGGTCGGCGTCGCCCGCTTCTTCGACCTCACCTTCCTCTCGAAGCCCGGCGTTCTCACCGGAATGCGAATCGGTCTCATTCCCCTCCTCGCGCTTTACGTTTGGGGCCGCTCCTCGTGGCTGACGGTTCCGCTCCTTCTCTCCGCCACCGTGCTCCCCGGCACCCTCGACAACTCGCAGGGTTCATCCCAACACAGTCTCCAGGTCGTCTCCCTGATTCTTCTCGCCCAGACTCTGGGAGTCCTCGCCCAGGCGACAGGCCTTTTCGGGAAGGCCATGGACGCTCCCCTGAAAGGCCCACGATGGAACATCTTCCTTTCGCAGCAAGCCATCGCCGCCGCTTACGTCGTCACCGCGATTACCAAACTCCGCGTTTCCGGTCTCGGCTGGATCACCGAATCCCGCAATTTTCCCATCCAGATGACAAAAAACCTGCGCATGCAGTATTACAACACGCTGGAGGACGCCACCGCCAACGCCGGCTTCTGGGCCACGCTCCCCCACAAGGTGCAAGCGATCTTTCTCGAATCCCCGAACTTCTGCCGCCTCGTTCTCTCAAGCGGACTCGCCCTCGAACTCTTCGCTTTCCTGGCCCTGCTCGGTCGCCGATGGGCCGCCGCCTATGGCGCTCTCCTGATCGTGTTCCATCTCCTCGTCCGCGCCATGACGGGACTCAATTTCCGCTTCCATATGGCCGTCCTCTTCGCCTTCCTCGTCCTCCCGTGGCTTCTGGCGAATACTTCTCGACTCCGGGCCGGCAAATCGCTTCGGGATTAGCGCAACCGTCGTCCCCCCACGGGGTTTGACAGGATTCCTCCACAGTCGCATACTTCCGCGTTTTTCAGCCTCGACCCTCTCCCGGCACGACGCGAAGATCCCCATTCTTTCGAATCCCTCTCTAAACAACCCATGGACATCTTCATCAGCCGAAAAGGCGAGAATCTCGGGCCCTTCAGCATGGACGAAATCCGCGAGATGGTCACCACCGGCAAAGCCACCCCCGACGACCACGCATGGCACGACGGCATGGACGAGTGGGGGCCGCTTTCCCGCATCCTCGCTTCTCCCGATCCGGTGCCCTCTCCCCCCCCTCCTCCCGTCGACAAGGATCCCGAGCCTTCCCTACCCAAGCCCGCGGCCCCGCCTCGCAGTTCCAAACTCCGCGCCCCCGGCTCCACGCCACCCGTCTCCTCGTCCGCTCCGGCAAAGGAGCGCCATCCCGACGCCGATGTCCGACTCCGCACCCCCGACGTCATCGTCAAGGAGACCGCCAACCCGGATTCCAAGCACAAGCGCGGAGTAGTCGCGATGCCCGAGACGATTCACGTCAGGAAAAGCAAGGTGAAGAACTTCCGCTTCTCTTTTCTCCGGCTTCTTGCCGTTCCGGGCATCGCCCTTATGTTCTACGCCATGTTCCTTCCCTGGGCCTATGTCGAGGACGAGGAAGGTGGCGTCTACTCCCGCGCCACCGCGGCGGAGTTCTCGCTCGCGGAAGAATTCCAATCCGAACCGCTCGGAATTGAGAATCCGAAGACCTTCCCCCATGTCGTTCGCCTCTGCCTTGTCTGCTCCCTCCTCGGCAGCCTCGTCGTCTCCCTCCTCTGCCTGAAGCTCGCCTTTCGCCAGAACGGCGTCCTTCCCTTTGCTCCCCTTATCATCGCGCTTGTGAGTGTTGCCTTTTTGGGCTCTCTCGGTGGCCTCATCGGCGTGAATCTTGAGAACAGCACGGATACCGTTGTCACGATGGACATTGGCTACTACCTCGCCCTTGCCGTTGCCGTCTTCGCCGTGGCCATGATCCTCGTCCCGGAGTTGGGACGCCTCAACCAACTCTTCACCCTCTTCGTTCCGCCCATTGGCATCACCCTCA
>JAHEDC010000047.1 GCA_024641425.1 Verrucomicrobiales bacterium
TCGAATTGGCGTAGCTGTAGGAAAACGCCTCTCCGCTGGCGGTATCGGTTCCGGTGACCGTCAGCGGGAAATTGATAATGATAATTCCTTCTGCCGTGGGTGTATTGGTCGCCGCGAAGGTGTAGGACAGGGTCTCCACGGTTCCGTCGGCCAGCACCTCCATGTCAAACGCGGTCAATCGGGTGAAGATGCCATCGCCGAAGACGAGCCGCGCCGAGATCACATCGTCCAGCCCGTATCCGGTTGCCCCTCCCCCCGTGGGGGCTCCCTCGCCGAGGGAGAACGCGGGCTGCGGTCCGGCGGGGAGTTCGGACAGGCCGAACGACAGCGATCCAGTATTGATCACGGGGGTGTCGTAGATGACGTCGAGCACTGACTTGGAGCGGATGTGCCTGAGCGCGGTATCCGCATAGGTGTAAGCGAAGGCCTGACCGCTGAGAATGTCCGTCCCGGTCACCGAAAACGGCATCTCCGTGAAGCTGACCCCCTCCATCCCGATGAAACCATTCTCTCCGATGAAGATATTCATCCCGATGACGCCTGCAGCCGTGGCCGTATCGATCGCGGCGAAGGTGTAGCTCAGCGCGCTGACTGCACCGTCCGCGTCGACCTCGAGATAGAACTCCGTCAGATTGTTGGGAGCGATGATATTATTCGGGCCGATGACATCCCCGAAAATGAACTCCGCCGAGATCACATCGGCCAGGCGGTATCCGATCGAGCCGCCGCCGAGGGGGGTGCCGTCGCGCAGGGTGAACTTAGGGCGCGGTTCCGCAGGCAGTTCGGACAGGCCCAACGACAGCGGCCCCGAATCGATCACGGGGGCGCCATAAGTGGCACTGACCAAGGCCACGGGATCGGGAACGGGATTGCTACTGATGGTGAATGCCAGATCGAACCTGTCATCCGGCTGAAAAGGGGTCCCTGAAAAATAATAATGCCCGCCTGAATGGCCCCCGCCAACGGCCACTTGAGTCGAGGGAGGATTAGGTCCGGTAGTGCTCGCATAGAGCCAATACTGGGTATTGCCCAGCAGAGTCACCGAGGGATCAAAAACCCATTGGTTTCCACGAACACCGGTGGTCCTGGCGATGAAACCAGAGGTTGAAGGGCTCAGCTGATTGTGAAAGCCCAAGAATTCCTTGCTCAGCAGATAGAAAGTGAAGGCTGGGTCGGCGTAGGGGTCGGATGAGGGATTTCCTTGGGTGAGGAACAAATTGAATGACAGACCGGAATACTGGGCCGCAGGGCCGGTCGTAAATGACTGCCCGACATGGGAGGCGAAGGACAAGGCGAAACCCTGCAAACTCTCCGCGACGACGTCGGCCCGGGTGGAGACCGCTGATGAGACAAGCACAAGGGTGGATGCGAGGGATGCGAAAATGTTTTTCATCGTCTGTGAATTCTAACAGCCAGGGAGGCAGCCCCGTTGAGGAACCGACATCGACGGCCTATCCACCAGTGCGACGCTTCGCAGCCGTTTGGCTCAACGTTTTCTCCGCCGCGGAAGAATCACGGCATCCACATCTCCAATCCCAAGGAGCCGAGGTGGTTGCGGATGCGCCCGAGATCGAAGAAATACGATCTCGTCTCGCTCGAGACGCCGAGGGATCTCTGGTCCGGCGAAAATTTCACCCGCCGCATCTCGTCGTGAGCCGGCAGGGTCAGGGTCGCGATCAGGTCTCCGTCTGAGACCCGGACCAGGCGGACGCGGGTGGGAGCATAGCCGTGGGCGAGGATGCTTCCATCAGGCGAAAAATCGACCGGGTAGGGGAGGGAGGAGGATGGCTCGCAAGGGAAGCGTCGCAGGCATTGCCAGGTGGAGGTATCCCAGAGACACACTTCGGAGGGCGAGGCGGAAGCGATCAGGCTCCCGTCGTGGTTGACCGAGAGTTGCAGGGAGCCGACCTCCTTGGCGGGATTGGCAAGCGGCTGCCAGTCCTTGGTGTCCCAGACGCTGAAGCCACTGCCGCGCCAGTAGGAAGCCGCCATCCAGCGCCCACCCGGATCGAAGAGCAGGGAGATGACGCTCGCCCCGTGCCACGGAAGGTCGGCGACGGCCGTGCCCGTCGCGCGTTCGATGACACGAACACGTGAGTTCGACGCTGGCGTGGTGGTGGCCAACCACGCACCATCCGCGCTCCGGGCAAGAACGCCACGGGCTCTTTGGTCAAGGATCGTGGAATGCCTCTGGAGGACGTGCTTGGTGGAGGAGGTAGCCTCGCCACGCAGCGCGAACAGATCCCAAACGCGTAGACCATCGTCACCGCTGGTGATGAGAGATCCACCATCCGGATCGAAGAAAGCTCCATGGTGTCGAGACCCGACGGAGGCGAGGACTTTGGCCTCCGGGAAGCTGGCCACCATCGTCCCGGCGTCGCTGCAAATGGCCACCAGGGAACGGTCAGCCGAGAACGCCATCTGGGGCACCTTGGTCGCTACCGGCTGGGAGAAACCGGTGACCTCCGCCGGTTGGATCATTTTCAGGAGTTGCACCCGTTTCCCCTTCTCAAGCAGCAGGCGCTTGCCGTCGGGAGACACCAACGCATCGCCTTCCAACATCATCAATTGCGAACCGGTCGGGCTCCACAGACGCGCGGTGTTGTCCCACGAGGAGCTGAGGAGAAACTCGCCATTGAGGACAAAAGAGACCTCGTGGATCAGGGCGCGGTGCGCGGTGAATTCGGAAGTCACTGCGTTGGGGGCGGCGGGGCTCTGGCAACGGACAATCCCCCGGGCATCCCCATAGGCAACGAGCCGGCCATCGGGCGAGAAGGCGGCTCCGATGTGGCCGGTCGGAGTGCCGATCGTCCTCACTATCGTGCCGCTGGCGGCGTCCACCACCTGCATCATATTCTCATCTCTCTGCGACGCGAGGATCTGGGTCTCTGCCTGATTGAGACAGATCCGGGAGACTCTTCCGGCCGTGTCGATGTGTCGGATCTCCTTCCCCGTCTTGAGGTCGACCTCCCTGAGTCCGCCCGCCTGCATGGGGACGAGGACCTTGCGGGCGGCATCGTAGAACGTGCATCCTACGGTTTGGAAGTTGACCTCGCCCACCGCGCAGATCTGGCGCCCGCTCGCGATCTCGATGAAGGCCACATCCCCCTGCCGCCCTGAATAAATCGCGATGACCTCCCCGCCGGGGCTGAGGCGGAGCTTGAATGATTCTCGGGCGTGCTCGGGCAGCGGCACCGGTTCCAATTCCTCTCCGCTCTTGATGCGGAACCGCCGGATCTCCGGCTGCCCACCGCTGCCGACCACCAGCAGATCCGAGGCGAAATCATAGGCCCGCACCGGCTTGGCTTCTGGGATCACGTCGAGGGTCGCGACGAATTCGAAGTCGGGGAGCGCCATCGCGGCGATGGCCTCATCCCGCAGTTCCGCCGTCGGGTGAATCTTCGCGGCGGCGGCGGCGGCGGCGAGGGCGCGGGTTCTCTGTCCCATTCGCCCCGACTGGCGCAGCGCCCGGGTTTCCGTCAGGCGTACCTCATAGAAGGCGTCCTCCATCGCTACGGCAGCCTCTTGGGCTTGGCGCGCATACACCACGCTCACCACCATCGCCGCAAACATGGCAACAAAGGCCAGGGCTGCCGTCGCGAGTTTGCCACGATGGCGACGGACAAACTTCCAAATAATATAGCGCCTGGAGAGCGGCCCGGCAGCCACTGGCAGTCCGGCTTGGAACTGTGCGATGTCATCATTCAACGCATCAGCCGAGCTGTAGCGTTGCTCAGGTTCAGCCGCGGCGGCGCGCATGACGATCCAGTCCAACTCACCCTTCAATTCCTTCGCGAGTTGGCGCGTTGAGGTCGATCTTTTTCCCGCCGCCAGCTTCGCGTCCTTCTGGGACAATCGCATCAAGTTGCGACTCGGGGTGATATCCGGGCTGTTCTCAGACGGGCTGCGGGGAGCCACCGATCCGGAAAGCAGCTGGTAGAGAATGACCCCGAGCGAAAAGATATCGCTACGGATATCGACCGGCTTCCCAGCGAGTTGCTCCGGACTCATGAAATCCGGTGTGCCCCAGCTACCTGGCGCCAATGTCAGCTGCGCATCGGAAGCCGGCGAGATCATCTTCGCGATTCCAAAATCGATCACCTTTGGCGCCGGTTTGCCGTCGACTTCCACGACGAGGATATTCGACGATTTCAAATCCCGGTGGATCACTCCTTTCTGATGCGCATGGTGGACAGCTGAGACGACCTGCCTCATGAGGGCCAAACGATCGGTGATGGGCAACCGGTGCGTATCGGCGAAAGCGAACAGCGGCTCGCCATCCAAGTAATCCATCACGAAATAGGGTCGGCCGGTGGCCGTGACACCGGCATCGTGGACGTTCGCAATGTTCGGGTGATCCATCACCGCCAGCGCCTGTCTCTCAGCCTCGAAGCGCGATATCACCGCCAGGGTGTCGAGCCCAAGTTTGAGGATCTTGATCGCCACCCGGCGCTGGACCGGTTGAAGTTGTTGTGCCAGCCACACCGTGCCAAAGGCACCCTGCCCGACAATTTCCTCCAGACGGTAGTTCCCGATCAACTCCCCCGGATTCTCCCCCCCGAATCGTAATCCCAAGGGCTCGTCCGGAAACAAATGAGCCGACTCCCTCGACGACTCCACCAAGGCCGCGACGCGATCCTCCAGCCCTCGATCCCCGGCACACGAGCGGCGGAGGAACTCCGTAAGGTCGGTGCCTTCCGGCAATCCCATTGTCCGGTCGAAGATCTCTCTCTCCGTAAGAATCGGTGACGTTTCCTCCATCGGTCAGGCGCTTGATCGAGATTGGGGCTTCATGGTTTGTCTCTCAGTGCGCCGGACTGCACCCGTTTGGTTCATTTCTTTTCCGAGGCGGGTTTCCCTTTCACTGACCGGTCATCGCTCGGTGCAGGAACGCGCGTGCGTAAGTCCAGGTGCGCTTGGCCGTCGACTCCGAAAGCCCGAGTAGCTTGGCGGCCTCTACATTTGGGACGCCCGCGAAAAAACGCAACGTGACCAATCGCGCCGCAAGCGGGTCCTCCTTCTCGAGCAAGCAGAGCGCCTCATCAAGGAACAGCAGCTCGTCGGAGTCGGTTTCCCAGGCGACGTCCATCGTCTCGAAGTCGACCCGACGCAGGTGACCGCCGTGGCGGACGCGCCCCTTTCGTCGTGCGTTCTCGATCAGAATCCGCCGCATCGCCTGGGCCGCCGAACCGAAGAAGTGGGCCTTGCTTTTCCAGGGGGTCTCGGCTCCCAAGCGGAGGAACGCCTCGTGAACGAGCGCCGTCGGCTGGAGCGTCTGCCCAGGCTTCTCATTAGACATCCGGCTCGCCGCGAGCTTGCGCAATTCGGCATACAGGATGGGCAGCAACTCCTCAGTCGTGCTCATCCCCGCGCCGAGATCCGATTCTGAGCCGATCTCGTTTTCTTGGTTCCAATCGGGTTCCATATCGGTCCTCGGAAACCCTACCATGAAGAATCACGAAGTTGAAACTCAAATCCGAAGAAAGATCCGGAGCATGTGGATGAAACAGCTGACTTCGCCAAGACCCACCGGGAGCGGCTCGAGAGATTTCCCGCCAAGCTGTGAGCCGGCGTCCCGGATTGCGATACCCATTGCAACGGATTTCGAGCGCACGCCCCGACCGCTTTCCCGCGGCGATCTCGTTTCGGACACAAGCGCTGCATCGTGTGAAAAAGGACAAACGGCGTTGTCGGACGGAAGTCGCTCCCGTATCGCCCTGAGGCTTCCCCCATACATTGTCGTCGTGCAGGGGCGCACATACCGAGGCCCGGCTTGGGGAGAGAGGGGGTGGTTGAGCCCATGGGAACGGTTCCATTTTGAGTGAGAATCTGGGATCAACTGGCGTGCCCCGCCCAATACTTGGAATATCCGAATCACGGGGATTTCGCGTTGCTGGTCGGCACCCACTTTTTAGCCCAGAATTTATGAGAGTGAATCCCGATCTGGTTCGTGGTCTGATGTGGTGTTGGATCGCCGCTGCCTCTGTGAGCCCGCAAGGCCGGCGGGGGCAAGTGCCTTGCATTGTTCCGTGGCAAATTGGCGAAGGGTGCGAAAGCGATTGTTGATGCTCTCCTTGTCTTTCGTTCGCCCTTCCTTGCGCTTTCCGCTTTCCCGAGGACATGGCACCGATCACAAAGGCGGCGTTCTCGTCCGAGCCAGAGGACGTTACGGAGAGCATGTTTTCCGCCGCAAATCTACAAGCCGTGCCCGTGATGCTACTACGGCGACCTCAAGTGCGAATGCCACTGCGGCCAGCAGCAGATCGTCAAGTGCCGACAGCGAATCAGCGGCCCGCTGCTCGACCGGATCGACATCCTCGTTGAAGTGCCGAGCATCGATGACAAGGAATTCTCCAGCGAGACTCCGGGCGAGTCCAGCGAGGCCATCCGCGGGCGCGTTAACGCCGCCCGCATGATCCAGGCCGCGCGCTTCGCCAAACACCGGAACGTCTCCAGCAACAGCGCCATGTCGTCCCGGTTCACCCGCGAGCACTGTCGCATCGATGGCGAGTGCAGCACCCTCATGGAGCAGGCGATGAACGAAATGGGCTTGGGCACCCGCGCCCACGACCGCATCCTCCAGGTCGCCCGAATCCTCGCCGACCTGGAAGCCGCCCCCCGCATCACCGCCAGCCACCTTCTCGAAGCCATCCAATACCGCGCTTTGGACAGGCGGCTTTGGGATTGAGGTCTTCCGGTCATCCGCCGGCGCACTCCCTGGGGCGCATGATGAAGTCGGGGTGGAGGAGCGAAGGCATCCGTGGTAGATGCCAGGCCAAGCGCCGAGGAATTGGCGGGAGGACTTGCCGTCTATCGGGTCGGCTCGGCGTGCGCCCTGCGAAAAGACTTCCGGCGCCGTCAAGCCGGACACGGGATCCGAGGGAAAGCCGATGAAATGGTGGCGACCTGACGCGGCTTAGCGGCGTCGCCGGAGAAGCGCGAAAGTAATGAGGCCGCAAAGCAGAGGCACGCTGGGTTCCGGCACGAGGGCGCCGACAAAGCCGACTTCGCCCAGTCCCAGGCGGTCCCCACCCCCGCCCGGAGCGGTGCTTCCAAAGTGGTTGTCGGTAATCGTCATGCGCACGGTATCCGCTTGGAAGGTTCCACCGAAATTCAGGGTCAGCGAATTGGCAACAGCCAGTGTGCTGAGAGGGGACTCCACGTTGACGCTGGTCGGATAAGTGCCCCCACCATCGATTGAGAATTCCAGTGTGAACGCTCGCGCCTCATTGCCGTTTCCTCCACCTTGGGCGGTGAAATGGTACCCCCAATAGGCGAAATCGGTGAGCGCATAGGTCGCTCCCAGGTTGAGAACGATGATGGCTTGCGCTCCGGGGCTGCCTGCGAGGAAATAGTCGCCCGCTCCGTTCGGATTCACCGTGGTCCAGGCAGTGGCCGCGCTCGCATCACTGTGGGTGACGGTCATGTAGTTGGCAAAGGTCGGAGTCGCGCTCAGTCCACTCCCGTTCGCGATATTCGCGACGGGAAAAAACTCGGAAGACTGCGTCAGGGTTGCGCCAACCGGAGAGATGAAAATCTGTGCGGAAGCCGCGGCAGTAAGACCAGTCAGGACAACGATGGAAGAAAGGAAGACTTTCATGGACAATCGAATAAAGGAAGAATTTCCGGGAAGGGATACCACGCGCGAAAACCAATGGCCATATCGAAATGGGTCGTTGCCGAGAAATCGATCCGGGAACCCGTATGGGAGGCGTAACCACGATGGCGACGCCTGCCTGGAATCGCCGACCCCAAGCGTGAAGTTCCTCTCGATTTGATTGGGCTGATTCGAGGGACGATCATCGCGAAACATCGAGAATTCGCACTTCAGAAGGTCAATGCGTCTGTTGAAGCCTCCGACAAGAACATGCTTGCTCCGCCCTGGTCGCGCTTCTAGCTCTTGGCGATCTGGCGCAGCGCTGTTGGCGGAGCGGGCAGATCCTTCGGGCGGCAGACGACGATTCCAGCGTGCTTCGACGAGCCGTCGAGGTAATCGGTGATGGGACGGTCGATGATTGTCCTACGCCCCTTGCTCCGATCCGAGGTGGCATGGGTGAAGTAGGCCCGTCCTTTCATTTTCACGATGAGGCCGACATGTGAGGTGTATCCGAATTTCCAGTTCGTCGTGATGGCGCAGATATCTCCGTCGCGGAGTTTGTCCTCGATGGCGCGGACCTTGGCTTTGGGGATGTGGTAGACCGGAAGCTTTGACACCCGCGCTTCGATTCGTCCCATCTCGGGCAGCAGGGCGGGGTTATTCCTGAGATAGCGGTAGCTTTTCCAGCCCGCGGTCATCTCGCGAATCTCGCGCCGTAAGCGGACGGCACCGGGAAGGCTCGGCGTGATATTGGTCGCGTAGCCCCGGCGTTGGTTGTCGTAGAAGACCTCCTCCAGATGGTGCATCCGGCTCAGGTAGTTGCCGGTGCAGCGGCCACCGCGGTAGCGTTCGATCTCAATCATGTGGAGCATGTCCTCCGGATGATAAGGGGCGGGCTTGTATTGCAACATGCGGGCGAAGGCCACGGCATTCTCGTAATAGGTCCAACAGTCGAGACCGGTGAAATCCACGACCGGACTCTCGATGTGGTTGTCGACTTCCAGCGTATAATTCTTGTAGGGAATGCCCGTCATCGCCCGCGCGGCACGCACCGTTCGTTCTCCCAGGGGGAGCGAGCGCCAATTCTCTTTTTCAGCCTTCGCGACGAGGGAATCAAATCTCGACTGACCCTTGAAGACCGTCGTCATGGGCAGCCTCAGCGGGCTGGGGGCACTGACGGCATGCCCCATGGCGGAAGTCGGGACGGTGATCGATGCGGTGGAGGTTGCCATCTTGAAGCCCGGCGATCCAGCGCAACCCGGTAGGGCTCCGATTGCGGCGATGGCAAAGAACGTAGGTGCCTGAAGTCTCATGGGGGCAATCTACGGGATGTCGGGCGAAAGGAAAGGAGCGCTGCTACCCCCCGCCGATTCGAGTTTGCGGGCTCCAGAGCCGATTTTAGGCTTGAGGCGCCCCCCTATCCCCGGTCAAATCAGTCCGACGAACGGTATTCTCTCCTTCCGGATCCTCGCTCCTGGCTCTGGGGGACGCGTGGCCGGAGAACCAATTTCCCAGCAATAGTTCAAAGATGCCCGAAATGACGGATCGTGAAGAATCAGGCGGACATACCTACAAATCATTCATCCCGGTGTCGCGGGAGAGGTTGGTGGAATCGATGTTGGCGGAGGGCAGACTCGTCGGCGACTCGGCGCAGGCGTTTCGCCATTTCTCCGAGATACTGAGCGCGTTTCTCCATTTTCGGTTTCATGGCGATCTCGGACGCGTGAAGTCGGCATTTGCGAAGTTCGACCCTGACGACGAAACCCTTCGCGAAGCAGGGGAAACCACGAGGGAGGAGGAAGCGGAAGCCCTTTTTGCGGTGGCGGGGTCGATCCTGGAAAGGGCGAATTACGAATTGGCATCGAGGGGCGACGTGGAGGCGGCCTTGGAGCGATCCGGCGTCATCCCGCTTCGAACCGAGGTCGATTTCAACGACTTCGAACAGTTTTCCTGTTACTACCGGAACCGGACTTTGGAACCAATGACGCTGCGGAAGTTCGGGTTGTTCAAAAAAGTGGTCGAAGTGGAAACGTTCGGCCGGGTGGCGGTGATCATGCGGACGAAGGGTCGCCCCTACTTCCTGGAGAAGTTTGGCGGCGATGAGAAAAAAGTGCGGGCTCTCAATTTCGAGCCGGGGAAAGCTTATACCTATCTTTACAAGAATATTCCCACTTACGACCTTGAACTGCTCTTTCCAAACGTGAAGGTGGGAATGCGGATGGTGGACCGGTTGATGTTCGGCATTCCGGCGCTGGGAGGGGGCATCGCGGTTTTGATCAAGGTGATACCGCATCTCATCCTCATCGCCGGGGCCATCATTTTTTTCACCCTCGGGAAGGAGAGGGCGAAGAGCATGCTGAGCTTCACTGAGGATCAGGCGAAGAACCTCTGGCCCGTGATTACGGCGGCACTGGCGCTTTCGGTGGCTTTGGGCGGTCTGGCGATCAAGCAGTATCTGAACTTCTTGAACCGGAAGACGAAGTTCCAGAAACTGATCAGTGAGACGCTCTTCTTTCGCAGCCTAGCCACAAACCGGAGTGTTTTTTCCTCGGTGGTGGACGAGGCGGAAGAAGAGGAGGCGAAGGAGATGCTGCTCGTCGTCTACCATCTGACAACGATGGAGAACCGCAATCCGACGGTGGCGGAATTGGATGCCTTCATTGAAAGGTGGATCGCGATGAATTTCGAGGTGTCGGTTGATTTCGATATCCACGGCCCGGTGGGTAACCTGTGCGGGATCGAGGGGCTGCCTGGCAGTGGGAAGATCGCGGGGGTGCCGTTGATGAGGCTGGATGATCAGGGGCGCTGTCATCTGGCGCCACTGGCGGAAGCGAATGAGATTCTCGACTGCATCTGGGACGGGGCGTTTCGGCATTTTTCGTGACGCAGTCGACAAGCCTTTCGAAGGAGCCCAATCGTGTGAACGAGAATGCGCTTCCGCCTTCAACCGGCGGGTTCCGGGATTGAAACGAGGGCTTCGTTCCGATCCCCGGAACGCACGCGTGTGCCTCTGGATTCCGATCGAAAAGGAGATGTCTGTCTAGGGGGCCTTGACGAGCGGATGCACGACCACGCTTTTCCCTGATTCTCCCTCAAGACGAATCCATGAGGGAGGGAACTCCACTTGCTTCCAAATGTGGGTTTCGGTCTGCTGTTCAAGGCCGGGAAGTCGAACCTTCGTTCCTTCAAAGACCGTCAGATACGCTTCGACCGCGAAGTTAGGGGACTCACGGACATTTAGCCCGTCCGATCCGCTGTAGGTTACAGTTCCCACGAGATTACGGGGATCCATTCCCGGATTCGTGGCGATCATTTGCCCGTCGGGATCGTTCAGATCATGGGAGGCCATCCAGCCTGGCTTTATGGAGATCCGAAGCCAGCGTTTGCCGCGCTCGTCGTTCCTTTGTTCTTCGACCTGAACCTTGCCTCCCCCCATGACGGCACCCAGAACCGAGCTGTGCTCCTTGGGGGCTTCCAGAAGGATGATCGGCCTATCGTCAGGACTGTAGAGCTCGGCAGGGTAAGGGGGATCGGGCAGGCCTTCCTCCTTCGAGGGATCGGGCCACAGGAGGATGGCCAAACCTGCGACCGCCGCACCAGCGGCGACAAGCAGGGTGAATCGCGGAAATCTTCCGTGATGGCTCCTCTCGCTCGCAAGGCCGCCTTCCCCGACGTCGAAAACCCTGACGTGGCGTGGAAAGGCCTTCTCGGGTTTCCGGAGGACGGGTGTGAACGAAAGGTGGAGGACGGGTCGGACCTGCGCCTCAATTTCTGAGGTGACGCAGATGCCTCCGGGCTTCGCCATCGTCTCGACCCTTGCCGCAATGTTCACGGCATCGCCAAGAAACGCATCTCCTTCGTCGACGACATCTCCGCTGTGAATTCCAATTCTGAGCTGAACCGGAGACCCGTCGGGACGGGGCAGAGCCAGACCGGACATCCGCCGTTGAATGGCGATCGCCGCGCCGAGGGTATCAACGGCGCTCTCGAAGGTTAGCATGAAGCCATCGCCCGCCTCATTCCTTACGGTGCCGTGGTATTCGTCGGCGCATTGATGCACCAGCCTGGCGATCACACTTCGAATCCGAAGGCACGCTGCCTCGTCAGCAACCATCAAATCGCAGAATTTGACGATGTCGGCAAAAAGGATTGCCACAAGCCTGCGTCGCTGCTTTTCCATAGACCAAGGCTGACTGCTACAACGAATCCCACGTCAATGGAAGCGGAAAAGGATCTTGATGGAGTGGTCGTCTGAGGCGTGAGGCGCGCCCCCGGGTGCCCAACCGTCGCTTTCCCGAGTAGGATTCCCCCCGCTTTCCTCATCGGGCCGCCGAGATTCCGATGGGAATTGCGGCTTGTCCTCGCCCGGACGAATGCGACATTCCGCTCCGCGGACGGCGTCTTATTTCGCTTGAGGCAACGGAATGTTCCCGATGCCGAGGGGCTTGCGATTCCTGGGAGCGCTTCGCCCGTTTTCCTCGCGAGTCAGTTCATGCAGCAGAGCCTGCATCTCCTGGAGTTTGGCAGGCTCCGCGAAAAAGAGGTTGGTGGTTTCGCCAGGGTCCTCCGCGAGGTTGTAGAGCTGCCCGGTGGCCTCCGGGGCGGATTCGGGTAAGGCATACTTTTGCAGAATGCCTTGGTTGTAGTCGTTCCCGCCCGATCCCTTGTGGTGCAGGTATTTCCAGTCTCCCTGACGGACTTGAAATTCCCCCCTGAAACTCTGGGTGAGCATGTGGGGGCGTATCGGTTCCTTCTCATCCTGGATTCCGAGCAGGGCAGGCAGCATGTCATAGCTGTCAACGGCGGCGTCGTCGGGAAGGCGGTAGCCGACGAGGGATGCCACGGTGGCAAGGATATCGGTGGTGTTCGTCATTTGCCGGGATACTTGTCGCGGTGGGATTCGGGCGGGCCAGCGCGCGATGAAGGGAACGCGGTGGCCGCCCTCCCAGCCATCGCGTTTCATTCCCCTCAGGCCACCTGCGGCATCGTGGTGGTGATCCTGCCTCATCCAATCGGTATGCACTGTCTCAGGACCATTGTCCGAATTGAAGAGAACCAGGGTATTGTCATCGATCCCGAGGCGTTTGATGGCATCGAGCAGGCGGCCGGTCAACACATCGAGTTCGTGGATGAAGTCCCCTCTTGGTCCCGCTTCCGTCTTGCCATCGAATTCGGGAGCAGGCAGAACGGGCGCATGGGAAATCTGGGTGGAGAGCACCACGAAGAAGGGTTGGTGCGGGGTGTTCCTCCGGTGCTCGGCAATGAACGCGAGCGTCTTGTCGTAGAACAGCAGATCGGCATCGACGAAACGATAGCCCGGGGCCATCCAGCCTTCGTCGTTGTCCCAGCGCCATTTTCCACCGGGGTTGGGAACATCCGTCCGCTTGTGTCTCTGGCTGGCCGGAACGGGAACTCGGCCATTCTCGATGTAAACATAGAGCGGGTCGGTGGTCGGGCAATTCGGGGTGATGAAGGAGGCGTCGAACCCCCGCCGGTTGGGGCCGTCTTCGAGAGGAGTGCTCTGGTCGTAATCGATGAGAAGGGAATTCTGGAAGCCGCCGGAGAGCCTCTTGCCGGCCTTGTCATACCACGTCAGTCCGACATGCCACTTGCCGAACACGCCTGTCCGGTATCCGTGCGCCTTTAGCACGTCCGCGATCGTCAATGCGCCGGGCTTGAGGTAGCTTGGGCCACCCGGTCCCTCGAAAGCCGTCGAGCCCCGTCCGGTGCGGCAAACCTGCTGGCCCGAGTAGAGGCCGTAGCGTGAAGGAGAACAGATGGTCGAGGGGCTGTGGGCGTCGGTGAACCGGATCCCCTCTTCGGCCATCCGGTCAATCCGCGGGGTCTTGTAGGCGGCCTTTGAATTGTAGCACGACAAGTCGCCGTAACCCAGATCATCGGCATAGATGACGATGATATTGGGCAAGTCCTGGGCGCCGAGGTGCGCGGTGCTTCCGAGGCTGATCGCCAACCCGGCGATTCGCAGCGCAACGAAGCGGGTTCGGGGACGGTCCCGCCAGCGGGTCGATGTGCTCATTGCGGTGGTGCGGGGGGCGGGTGATGTGGAAGGCATGACACGAAGGGCGTTCACGGAGACGTGGCGCGACGGGCGACCTGGCGGAGGTAGGCGGCTTCGGGTTCGGTGAGGGTTGAGGTGAATGTCAGGGTTGTCGGGTCGGCACCGAAGACGGTGGCATAAAGGCAGCAGGACGCAAGGTAGGCGCCGGCGGCGGCTGGATGGGAGGCATCGTTTTTGTAGAGGGACCGGAAAAGTGGTGGATTCTCGGCCTTAACGAGACGGAAGGCTTCGCCGACGGGGGCGAGAAGGGCCTTGTCACGTTTGGTGGCGGCGAGGTAGGCCCGGGAAAGGGCATCCTGCATTTTAGCGAAGGTGGTGAACGCTCCGGGAGGACTCCGGTCCCCGTCGCGGCGGCCCCAGGTTTGGTAGTAGACGATCTTCCCGCCCGAGGCGGTGATTTGTTGGGCCAGTTCGGCGGAGGCGGCGAGAAATTTCTCGGGGGCCGCCGCCGGCGTTTGGCTCTGATCCTGGAGGACGACGTGGCTGTGGTGGCCGGTCGTGATCGCTTCGATGGTTTTCGGGTCATCGAGGTGTTGGGCGAGGGTGCGGCCTCCGGGGGTAATGAAGGTGAGTTTGGTGTCGGCGTGGGGTGAGGAGGAAACAAGGGCGATAAGGGTTTCCTTGATCTGGCTCGTATACGAGTTGCCGATGAAGAGGATGTCTTCAGCGAAACCGGAAGACGCGAGGAGAAGGAGGAAGAAAAGCGGGCGGATCATGGTTTCGTGGATCGGGTGAAGGAGCCGGTGGAGCGTTGCGGGGTGATGGGGGCGATCTTCGGCGGCCGGAGGAAGCGAATCTCCGAGGCGTCGACCATCGCACGGAGTGTGACCTCCCTGTTCGACAGGCCTCCACGGAGCCAGGGTTCGCCCACGCGGACGTTGGATCCCGTTCGGATTTCGGATCCGGAGGTGATGGTGACTTGGGTGGAGGAATTGGCCCAGCCCCTGATCGTGACGGGTTTGTCTCGTTGAAGGCGCCTGTTATCGCCGAAGAGGTGCGGGCGGCGGAGTTCGGCGGTCTGTGTGTCGAGGGCGGGCAGCGACGGGGAAGCGACGACGGGGTGTGTGGACTTCATGCGACTGGGAGAAAGCCCGTCCCGGTGGCCTAGGGGGGCAGATGAGTATTCTGTTCCTTCCGAGGGACGACTGCACGACCAGTGACCGGAATGGGACTGGGCGGGAATTGCTTCTCACTTGACAGAGTTCCTCGAAGATCTCCACATTGGTGGATGAAATCGAGATTACAAGTCGGCGTCTACCTCTTGATGACATTGCTCTTGGGCGAAGGCGCGAAAGCCGGCGAGCAGGAACGATTGGTCGAATTGGATGCGTTCTGGTCCGCGGTCTCGCGATCGGTCGGGGACGGCGATTTCGAGGGCTACCGGGCAACCTGTCACGAGAAAGGCGTACTGGTCTCGGGAGTCAGGGGGACCTGCCAGCCTCTCGCGGTGGCTCTGGCCCGTTGGAAACAGGAATTCGCGGACACCAGGGAGGGAAAGATGAAGGCGAGCGTGGCGTTCCGCTTTTCGCAGCGACTGGGCGATGAGAGTACCGCGCACGAGACGGGGATTTTTCTCTATTCCACGATCAGCCCGGATGGCCAAACGAACTCGGAGTACATTCATTTCGAATGCCTGCTGGTGAAGGAAGGGGGATGGAAAACGATGATGGAGTACCAGAAATCGAAGGCCACGGAGGCCGACTGGGAGGCGCTGGAATAGCAGGGACGGAATGGGGGGCGTTCCGCGAATCTCTTCTGTTGGGTTCTCGGGCAATGGGGGCTTCGAGAAGCGATTACGGGCTGGGTTCGCTTTACTGTCTCGACTCCACCCGCAGGCGCACGGTGAGGCTCGGACGAGTCGAGGCGAGTGCGAATCGGACCACGGAGCGACCGTCGCCGAGCGGGGTGTTGCTTTGGATGAAGCCGCTTGCGGGCATCCAGCCCACCAGATCATCGGAACTCTCGACCGTGTAGACCACATCGTCGGCAGCGAGGTTGCGCGTGTATTGGAAGATGAACGTGCCGGGCAGCCCCGTAATTGCCGTCGGGGCGGGAGCGGGTGCGAGGTCGCTTCCGCCGACGGCGTGCTCGAGAAACGCGCTGACGCCGTCGCCGTCGTTGTCGGCATCCGGGTCGCCCGCGAAGGCAACGCTGTCGGCCGATCCGGGATTTCCGCCGGGAAGAGTGCTGGTCCGCCAATTACTCGCCAAGCCGTGATTGGGATTCGAGTTCGGATCGATCAGGACGAGCGAATATCCGTCTCCGTCGGCCGCTTCCGGCCAGGGAGAGGAGTCGTCATAGGTAAAGTCCTTGATGGTCGAGCCGCCGACGTCGATCAGGTGGAGGCGTTCGCCGCCGTTTGCGAGGGCGGTGCCGTGCAAGAACTGGCTCGCGAGGATCACCATGCGTTCGCCGGGATTCAGCGCGCTTCCATCGGCAAATTCGTAATCGATACCGGCAATGAACCGGGCTCCCGTGAGGTCGACAAGGGCCGCTCCGATGTTCATCACTTCGATGAACTCCTCTCCGGCTCCGTCGGCGGGATGGTACATCAATTCCGAGACGACGAGGTTGCTCGCGGACGCGGGGTTCGAGGGCGTCGTGTTGTTGATGGCAATCGTTTCGCTGCCGATGACCGCCCCCGAGAAATTCACGGCTTCGAGGGTGATCGTGCTTTGCCCGGCCGGAGCGGGCAAGACCACCCGCCAGCTGTTGTTGTCCGTCCACGTCACAGGCAGCGGTTCCGTGTTTCCTTGGATGCGGATCTCGCGCACATTGACCCAGCCGTCGCCAACGACCGTTGCCGTGCCACTGGCAACGGCGAGGGGGGATGGGGTGGTGATCGTGAAGGCGACGGGCGCGACCTGGCCGTTGATCTGAGAGAGCACGTTGTTCGAGCGCTGCACGCAATAGCTGAGATCGGCACTCCAGCCCTGGGTCGGATCAAACTCGTTGAAGTGCGTCGACCAGATCGCCATGTAATTCTGATTGTAGGTTGTGCTGATAATATCGTGCAAGTGGCCGAGGTAGAGGCGGCGGCGGGCGGGGTCGGCGGTGAGCTTGGCGCACTCGCCGTTGGCGAAAATAGTGCGGTTGGCGTCGAAGGAGAAATCCATGTCGTGCGGAAGGAACATCACGCGGCCGCCGGGCTTGGCGTAGTAGAGGCCGTTGTGCTGGCTGCCGGCGGCGGCATTGTCCCCGGCTCCGCTGAGGACGGCATAGGCCATGCCGCGCAGCCAGTCGTCGATGGCGACCACGTCTCCGAGGCCGGTCTCGAAGGCGACACCGCTTTGGCTCATCTTCTTGTTGTAGGCGATGATCGGAGAAAAGTCGTCGGCCTCGCGATTGATCTTGTTGAGGAAGAACCAGCGGTAGCGCTCGGGGTCGTCGCCCCGGTCGGAGACGGCGACGCCGACGACGCCATCCGGCGAAGGGTAGGGGAGTTTAAGCCCGTTCCCATCCGCAGTGGTCTGGTAATAGATGAGTTCGTATTCAAAGACGTTTCCCTCGCTGCCGTTTTCGAATTGGGAATCGAGGAAGATCTCGTCGTAGCGTCCGAGTTGGAAGGTGGCCCCGCCCGTGAGGGCGCTGTTCGGGGCGAGCACCTTGACGAAGTCATAGTAGCGGCTGAGGACACCACCCGAGTTGGAGATCATCATATCGAACAACAATTCGCGCTGGCCGGGTGATTGTCCCTCGGAGCGGTCGATGGCTACTCCGCCATGGCAGCCGCGGTAGAGGCCGTCGGCAGGGAAGCTGATATTGTAACCGACGCGGGGCAGTTGGTTGCGCCCGCGTTCGGAGCTTTTGAGGCGGACGCCGCAGTTGTAATAGATGTCGCCCTCGCGATCGATGACGGTGCAAGGCAGGCGGTCGTTGCTCATGACTTCGGTCGGCGAATGCTGGAAGGCGACGTCGGCGGCAGTAAGGAGGACGCGGAAATTGTGCCAGCCGTTGGTTGCGGCGAGACCGTCGTTGACTTTATACAGGGCTCGCGACAGCGGACCTTCCGGCGGGAAGAAGGCACCTGCTCCGCCGCTATCCGAGCCTGCGATGTAAAACTGCACGGTCGCCCCCGCCGACTGCCCCGGCACTCCCGCCTCATAGCGTCCACCGATGGCGGTCATGGCCGCGCTTTGGAAACCGCCGCCGTTCACGGAGTAGAACAGGGTCATCGAAGAAACGCCGTCCGGGTCCGAGGCCGCGACGGAAACCGTCGTCACTTCGCCCGCCGCAGGCACAGGCGGGTCGTGCTTCAGGCCGGTGAAGGTTGGGCCAATACTGGACTCGGCCATCGAGTTTGGTGCCGACGGAGTTCCAGGGTCGCTTGGGCGGTCGAGGACGTTGACGTTCGCGCATCGGTTGAACCAGAGGCGGGAGTGCAGCTGGCTGGAGCCACTGACCCAACGGGCGCGGAAGGAGATCGTATAGGTGTTGCTGCTGTTGATGGCGCCGGTGAGCGTGGTTTCGACCTGGTTGTGCATGTGCTCGGTGGGACCGGTGGCTACGAGCCGGAGCACTTTTCCGGTGCCGCCGGGGTCGTCGATGATCTCGCTGTGGCGATGGTTGCCGCGCAGACGCCAGGCACTCGGGTTGTTGAATCCCGGGTCGGCGATACTCTGCCCGACGCCGGTCACGGTGATGTCGTCGATAAGAATCTCGCCTGAGCCCATCATGCCCATGTTGAACTCGCTCCACTGGCCATCCGGGCCGCCCGTGCTGGTAGCGGTCTTGGTGTAGGAGTAGGTTTTCCAAGCGGTACGCCCGGACTCGTCGCTTGCTGCCCACGCGCCGCCGACCGCGTTGTCCGCGTCGAGGTCTCGCAGTTCGAGGCTCGATCCGCCGCCATCCGCTGCCTCGGGCCAAGCGCCACCGTCGTAGTAGCGAACGACATCCACCGGGTTGCGCGCGGCGTCGCGCAGCTGCAGGCGCTCGCCACTGCGCGAAAGCGAGCCTGAAAACTGGCCGAGGACGCGCGCGCCGGGGTATGCGGCGCTGAACAGGTTGGTGTCCCGAACCACGCACGCGTGTTCGCCGGGGCTCAAAATGGTTCCTGTGGGGAAGGTGATGCCGATCCCATCGCTGAATTCCCAGCCGGAGATATCGACTGCGGATCCGCTGCGGTTCGCGACCTCGACCCACTGGTTGTTCGAGTTGCGGAAGGGCTGCGCGGCCTGGATCTGCACGGTCCCGCCAAGTGCGACACCGAAGACCATATCGCTGCTTCCGGTCGAACTCTGGTGGACTTCGACGGAGAGCCGGTTCTGACCGGCGACCAAGGCTCCAACCGGAACGGCGGTCGAGTCCAGGCTCGCGTCGCCCACGCTGGGGCTGGCGAGCGTCTCGGGATTGACGGCGCCGGGGAGCATGTTAAAGCGCCCCACTTCGATGCCGTTGAGGTAGAACACGGCGCCATCGTCGATCTGGTGGGTGATCAGTAAAGTGGCGAAGGAATTCCTTTGCGCCGCCGTAACGGTGAACTCGGTCTCGAAGTAATAGGTTATGGTGCCGGGTTGATAGGTGGCGACAAGATCGGTCGCGAGAGGGACGGCCAGGGCGCTGGCCTCGCGGCCGATCGGGCCGGGCCCTTGCGACCAGTTGCCGCCGACCGCGTGCGCGGATCCCGCCCATCCCGGGGGAAGGCTTTCGTCGGCTGCATTGTAGCGCCAGGTGTTGGCCATCGCGACGAGGGTGGTCTCCTCGGTTAGGGCGCCGATCGCGGGTAAGGAAGGCGGGTTGAAGGCGATCTCGCTGATGACGACGGCGGTGTTGGTCTGGAACGTATTGGCGGAACCGGGCGTCGCGCTGGAAGGGTAGAGCCACTCATCTCCCATCCGCCCGCGAAGCCTGCCCGTGACTTGCCGCGCGTCGAGCACCGCCGTTTTTCCGGCGTTGTAGACGAAGAGTTTCTCACCGCTGAGGGGGTGGAAGCCAAGCGTCGCCTCGTCGAGCAAAAGGAGAGCCCCGGGTGCGATCTGGCCGGCGGGAAGCGAGTATTCCCGGAGTGGGTCGGCACCCACGGAGATGGAGATCCCGGCGAGTTCGACGGGAGTGACCCCACTGTTCCGAAGTTCGATCCAGAATGCGGGTTCACCCACGGGTGGGATTTCATTGAGGACGATCTGCGGTCCGGCTCCCGGCACGGCGTCGGCGATCTCGGCGTCCAGTTCCAGGCCGAACACGATGTCGCTGCTGCCGGTGCTTTCCTGATGCACTTCGACCGACAGCCTGTTGGTTCCCGCGACCAGCGCGCCCGAGGGCACTGGAATGTCGGTCGACAGCTCATCGACCTCGTTCCCATTCAATGCGAGGGTTGAGGCGGTGATGACGCCGACGGGCAGATTCACCCGTAGGATCTCGATCCCGTTCAGATAGACAATCCCGCCATCGTCGAAACCGTGGCGCACCTTGAGCGATTGCAGGCCCGCGAGCTGGGCGCCGGTCAGGTCGAATTCGTGCTCGAAATAATAGGTCACCACGCGCGGGTTGTTGAAAAAGGGCTGCGTTAGGAGCGTCCCGAGGGGGATGGTGGGACCGGTCTCCGAGCCCAATCCTCCCGGGCCGGAGGCCCAACCGCCGCCCACGGCATGGGCGGTAGTGGCCCAGCCTGCGCCGAGGTCAGCACCGGACTCGTTGTACCTCCACTCGTCCGCCAATGCCACCAAGCCGACGGTGGAGGTCGGCGGCGGTGCGCCTGCTCCCGGGAAGTTCATTGTGCCAGGTGTTCCGCCGACTTGTTTCGAGGTCGACCAGTTCTCGGGCGCCGCACCGTCGGTGTAAGGCTTTCGTTTTGCCAGAGTGGCGCCGGAACCGTCCGCTCCGGCCGGCCAGGGTGCGTCGTCGGCGAAATCGATCTCGTCCATCAATCGTGCGCTTTGGTTGAAGAGACGCAGGCGTTCACCACCATTGTCCATGTTTCCGGGGTAGGAGCCCAATTGTCCGGCAGCCGGGGATTTGGCGACCACGACGTAGGCCCCGGGGTCGATGATCGTGCCCTGCGGAAAGGTGTAGCCCAGGCCATCAATCCGCCACCCGGAGAGGTCGACCTTGATTCCCTGCTGGTTGAAAAGTTCGATCCACTCGCCGTCCTCGGTTGCGCCCGGAGGATTGTATTGGAGTTCGTTAAAGACGACGATGGCGCCGGGACTCGCGCTTGCGCTCGTAAGGCAGGCAAGCGCGCAGGCCGAGGCGGCGAAAAAGCAGGGGAGGGTTTTCATGGGAGTAACGCCTCTCAATCTAGCGCGAGGGCAAAGCCAAATACAAGTGCGGCGGCGTCCATCGAAAGGCCGCGCCCTTAGAGTAGGTCATTCCATGCGCCCTAG